>NZ_JBAPTY010000118.1:0-6579 GCF_049282395.1 Halobacillus sp.
TTCAAAGAATCCTTACAACCGTCGGTGCGACGGGGCTAGCCTAATCATTTGAACGAACCGTTAGGTTCGTGCTCTTAGGAATCCCCCAACTTCAAGGAGCGTCAGCGAGTAAGTGGGGGTAGTTCAAGTATTTAAGCGTATTGCTGTTAGTTAGTCCTTGGCTTTTCTTATTATCTAAAAGTTTAATAAACTAAATATTTTAAAGTCTATACATTGCAAAAAGAGAGACTAACGATTTATATAGTTTACTTTTGGTTACGTATTTTACGCTGAAAATATTCCGACAACAACATTCAATTTCAGAACTAAGGAAGGTGAGGAAAGACTGTGATTAAACCACCTGCTTTAAAAGAGGGTGATCGGGTAGCCGTTATTGCGCCGGCCGGACCACCAGACAGAGAGCACCTGAACCAGGGCATACGTGTATTAGAAGAAATGGGGATGAATGTGGTCATTGGACGACACGTGTTCGATGTTGAGGAAGAGGAAGAACTTACGGCTATTGATCAAAAGCGACTTACTGACTTGGAAGAGGCCTTATGTGATCCTGATATCCGCGGGATTTTTTGCGCTAATGGAGGATACGGTACAGCAAAAATTGCGGATATGATTGATTACGAAAAGGTAAAAAGCAATCCTAAAATATTCTGGGGATACAGCGACATTACATATTTGCTTAATGCTATTCAGAAATCCAGTAACTTGGTTACTTTCCACGGTCCGATGGTGGCCTCCGACCTAAATGATGAACAAAGAACTAAAGAAACATTATCTTCTTTTTCTCCTTTGTTTACGGGAGAATCGATAACTTACGCTTCTCACAAATCGCCCCTCAACACCCTAACTCATGGTAAGGGAGAAGGACATTTAGTAGGAGGGAATCTGACACTGCTCACCAATGGTTTAGGAACGCCTTATCAAGTGGATGCGAGTGGGGCCATTCTACTAATAGAGGATGTGGCAGAACCAGCTTTTCGTGTTGATTTGATGCTTACTCACCTCAAACAGGCAGGGGTCTTCAACGATGTTCAAGGTGTAGTCTTAGGTGATTTCCAAGTAGAAGGTGAGGAATTTGTAAGGTTAAGAAAAGTACTTCAGAATTTCTTCGCTGGAGCGTCATTCCCGGTTGTAGAGAATTTTCACATTGGTCACTGCCAGCCCAATTATGGTGTACCACTGGGGGTAAAATCGAAACTCACTACTTCGCCACCTCAGTTGGTAATTGATTCAGGTGTAACGAAATCTATGGAAGTGTAAATTCCATATTTCTAAGTTATTAAAGGAAAGAATCTCGATCTTAAGTTTGAACGAATCTGGAACGATGCATCAATTAGTGCGATCTATTTTTTATTTAACCAAGCAGCCTAATTGTTAAGGGGAGAATAAATATGGATATATCTATTCGAAAAGCCGAACAGAACGATTATGATTCATTGCTGCCTTTATTTAGGGAGGTTCATGACTTTCATGTTCATATAAGGCCAGATTTGTACAAAGAGAACTCAACTCCGGTCGGGCAAGAATTCTTTGAAAGCCAGTTGAAGGACAGCGCCCAGCATATTTTTGTGGGTGTCATAGACGATGAAATAGTCGGTGTTATCGTGACGAAGGAAGAAGAGATCACTGAAAATTCTTTTGTGAAAGCGAGAAAACTATTATTAATAAACAGTTTATGTGTTGCGGATAAACATCGAAAGAAGGGGATCGGAAAAAAACTAACTAGATATGTTTTTGATCTTGGGAAGACCCTCAGAGTGGATAGTATTGAATTAGGTGTATCCGAGAAAAACACATCTGCCATTGAATTTTATAGGTCATTGGGTATGACTACTAAGAGTAGAAAAATGGAGATTAAATTCAACTGAAGGGCGAGTTAGACAAAGGTCTGATATATGATCTCTTGGCTCCAAGTTCTCCAGAAGAAGAGCTCCTTTTTATATATTTAGTTACCTTTAACTTCGTGTATAAACCTAATGGGAGCAAAATATAATTCAACTTGAAACTGAGGGTTTAAAAAAACAAGAGCGTTTAAGAAATAAAAAAGGGACTCATTTTTTATGAAGTTCCCTTTTTTGAGCGGAAATATACGGGATGGTGACCATAGCTTTGAAGAATCTTTCTCATTGGTTAAAGAGATCACTGTCAAGTATCTTTGAGCATATGGCGAAAAATGTGTGGAGCGAATAAAGAGAGAAGAAGTACACATAAAGTTATCCACCATCCAACCGATTTAAATGTGTCCTCGGGGATAATGAATGTGTATCCCAAATAGGATAAGAACAAGACCCCTTGAAGCACTTTCAATGTTTTTGCATCGGCTTCATTTTTTTCGGATACAAGTCTCTCATCCGTCTCGGATATAATCATTTTAGGATTGTTTGTTATTTTCATAAGTTTAAGGAAGGCAGCCAGTGCAGCACTGAAAGGAATAAGTGATAAGGCTAAGAAGGCTTTGTTGTTAGTAAAAGAAATATCTGAGCTTTCGAAAATAACCCAGGTGACAAAAAGGGCTAAGCTAACAAATAATGAGACACCAATGGTCAATTTAGTTTCCTTAACTAATTTTTTAGCACTCATTGATCATTCCTCCCAGAATAAATCGTCTAAAGTTTTATTCAAAGCTTTACATATGGCTATACACAATTTCAGGCTCGGGTTATAGTTTCCGGCTTCGATTAGATTAATGGTTTGCCTTGTAACTCCGACGATATCTGCTAATTTTTGTTGAGAAACATCTGATTCAGCACGAGCGATCTTCATTTTTCTGTTTTTCAAGAAAATTCATCCCCTCCTCTTACATTCATATTATTCAATACATTACAAAATGTCAATTATATTTTACATAATGTGATGTATGTTAAGAAGGAGTTGCTTTTTTGACCATGATAATAGGAATTTGGCAGTTTCCAGGCAACCAAAAGTAACACGATACTTTTGTGAGAGAAGCTTATTAGAAGATTTTATCCTAGATATATTGGTGTTGAGGATTAGAATAAAGCTATAGTCGTAAA
The DNA here is from genome assembly GCF_049282395.1 of Halobacillus sp. Lineage (NCBI taxonomy): Bacteria > Bacillati > Bacillota > Bacilli > Caryophanales > Bacillaceae > Halobacillus > Halobacillus sp. The sequence goes on from NZ_JBAPTY010000118.1 coordinate 3,012, forward strand.
GAGGTTATTACTTATCATGCTAACGTACGTGTCAGATAAGAATTAAAAAAGGAGAGAGTTATATGGAAGTTCATTATCCAGCCAGTTTTAGGAACAGATTTTTAGCGAGTGTTTTGGACTTTATAATTATTTTTTTAGTAACAGGAAGTATCTCTTATTTTCTCTATGGCGTATTCTATGATGGCGAAAACTATTACCCTACTGATATTTTAGGGTTGCTGTATACCTTGTTATTACCTGTGTTATGGTCTGGGTACACATTAGGAAGAAGATTAGCAGGCAATCGTATCGTAAGAATTGATGGAAGAAAAGTAGGGATTGGTACCATGATAGTAAGGGTTTTGGTAGCAGGTTGCGCCTATGCTCTTACTTTAGGAATCGGATTAGTTGTAAGTGCCTTCATGATAGGAATAAGAGAGGATAAACGAGCGATTCATGATTTTATTGCACAGACATATGTAACAACAAAGGAGCCCACATAACACTAGCCGAATAGTATTGGCGAGACCATCTACCTGGTTTCAGCTCATTCTAAGGAGAATGGTTATACTTTCAACTGGTTAACAAATCACTCTCTGTGCTTTGTGTTTTTCTTGTTGCGCAAGAGATCAACGACAATAGTAAAAATACCTGCAAATACAAAAAGAATTCCTAAATAATTAAGTTTGGGAAAGTCACTTATATTCAAATAGATACCAAAGGTAACCATAATAACGGATAAAACCATACTGATTTTATTAAGCAACTTAGTAGATGCCTCCTATTTATGTGATTACTATAAAATCAACTAGTTTGGATCTGTAAAATGATTAGTAATATGGATTAGTTGCTCTTTAGAAATGGATGATTCTTCATAAGCGAAAAGCTGGTAATAAATGTCCTCATTTCGTTTATCTCCCCATTTCAAGATTTTAATTCCCTCATTATTGATTCCAAATCGCGCTTCAGTTCCATCATTTAGTTCGACATCAAAATCTGTATTGTCATACCGATCCTCATGAATAGACGTTCTAAAGGTAAGTTCTGGTGTAGAGAGTCTTCCCGTGCTTTTATGAAAATGAAAATCGGTAGATTGATATTTTCCCTTACTGTTTGGGTCTGGGTGTGCTGCTGAAACCGTTACTTTTTCAGGTTTAAAAGGAAGTAAAGTTGGCATTTGTGAATGGAAGGTCAAGTATTTTAGAAACTCATTAACCTCTTCTGTATCATATTCAATTAAACCGTCTTCCGTAGCGGTTTGACTACAGGCAGCTAATAATGAAAGCGTGAATAGAAAAGAGAACACATATCGTTTTTTCAAAATTAACCTCCTGGCAACTTGTTGTTTCCAATTATTTCAAATAGATCTTTATTTTTCAACTATTCCATGTAGGGATTCGGAACCTCTTCCTTCTGCAACCCGTATGGATATACACCGTCTTATAAACGGAGGGAATTACAGGAATAGAAGAAATAATCCTGGTAGAAGGACCATCCGAGTTACATCTGGACTGTTTTTTTTGGATTGATACGAAAGCAAAAAAGTTGAGAAAAAAGGATACAGATCAATGACTTTCTCAACTTCAAGTTTCCAGTTAAAGAGAAAGGAGAAATTAATCAGGTGCTTAATACAAAGGTTATATCCATTGCTTCAGTATCAGGAGGCGGAAAAACAACCATAACGAATGCGCTGAAAAATAGGTTAAGAAACGCTGAAGCATTGTTTTTTGATAACTATGATTTTAAAGGAGCACCAGAGGATTTAGTTAGATGGGTGGAGGAAGGTCCTGATTATAATCAGTGGAACTTAGATCCTCTTCTTGCAGATATGAAGTCATTACAGGAACAAGAATATCCGCCTAAATACATACTAATGGATTATCCTTTCTCATATCTGAATGATCAATTGAAGAATGTAATAGATTTATCATTTTATATTGAAACACCATTGGACATCGCTATGGCAAGGCGATTGATAAGGGACTATTCTGATAAAGTCTCTTTCGAAATTCATAACGATTTAAATCATTATTTAAAATATGGAAGAAATGCTTATTTAGAAATGGAAAATACAATTAAACAAAACGCTGATAGCATTGTTGATGGATCTTTACCGGTCAGTGAGATAGTTGAAGCAGTTTTACGTGAGTTGAAAAACAATGAAACTTAGTGGTGAAAGCCTGGTATGATTTTTAATAATGAAACATGGAGCTAGTTTTACTCCACTCAAAGATATTCTGATAGATTAAAAGTCTTGAATAAGAATCGATTTATCGAGGGAGATGCCAGTGAAGAAGATTATAATTATACTTACGTGCTTATTAGTAACTACAACAGGGTGTAATTTTTTTGGAGCTAAGCTTGATGGATATATCGTTGGTAAAAAGAAAAGTGATAAGCGTTATACCATAACCGTTGTTTCTCATTCCGATATTAAAGAAAGAGAAATTAAAAACTCAACAGAGGAAAATATGAAGGAACTTGCCGATCTAACGGGTGAAGATAACATGAAAGATGCGATAACTTTTAGAGTTGAAGAGAATACTTACAACAAAGCAAACTTGGGTGATAAGGTTATCGTACAGTATAATTCAGGATCGATGGCAGAGTCCTATCCGCCGCAAACCAATGCTAATAAAGTTTTGTTTAAAGAATAAATAGAGATGTTGGAGAAAAGCGTTTCTTTTAGCAAGGTTTAATAAGATAGTTGATCGTTTACCTTTTTAGAATGATTTGCGTGAATGGTTGTTATCTATATTAATAAAGGAAGTGGTACCTTGGTAAAGTGGAAGTTAATCCTCTATCCAATCATTGCTGGACTACTAGGTGTAATGTTTACATACATATTTGACGGATTTGAAGTTGATTGGCCGTCTTTTATAGGAATTTTTATAGGTGTTTCAATAGGTCAGTTAATTTTAATGTTTTGGCGTAAGGAAGATTACAGTTATTCAGATAAGAAGTAGGTTTATCTAAATAACTGTGGGATCTTCTACTACATAAATAGTGATTTTAAAAATACTAACAGTAGGACATAAAACTCGCGTAAGAGTGATGGTTGTCATATTTAGGTGGTATCACGAATGAGAATTTTTTTAAATTTACTGTCCTCCTTGTTTTTTGAGCTGGTCTTAGTCCAATTTTTTATACTGGTTCATTCATGGGGACCGTACTAGATACTTATGGATTATAAGTGGACCTTATCCGTTTAGCCACATAGGTGGAGGCCCCTTTCAACTTTGGATAAGCATGGGCTTCATTTTTCAGGCATCCTCTGCTTAGTTGTATCATTCGCGTTCGCGAAAGTTGGGAAGGCTTATGAGTAAAGCATATTTTTAAATATAAAAGTTACTATATAAATGAGAATCATATAAAAGATAACACTCACTTTCATAATGGCTTTGATCCACTCGAAAATTTATTTATTTCGACGGCTGTGTTCGACAAATTATTCCCTATTCCCCGAAGTATAATATTGCCATAATACTAAGGAATGAATGGAGGAGCAGAGCATGCAGCTGAGAAAAATGGTATTTGTACTGGGGATTCTTTTATTGGGTTTATGTGTGATGGTAAAGCCGGCAGAGGC
>NZ_JBAPTY010000119.1:0-2822 GCF_049282395.1 Halobacillus sp.
GGGGTATGTTAGAATGAGGTTGTTTCCGGATAGGTAGTGTTAGGGAAAAGGTTATTAAATTATAGAAAAGCAGGTGAAGACATATGACAAACCAATCGCACGAATGGTGGAAGAAAAGCGTTGTCTATCAAATTTATCCGAAAAGCTTTAATGATACGAACGGGGACGGAATCGGAGATATTCCCGGAATCATAGAGAAACTCGATTATTTGAAGGAGCTTGGCATTGATGTAATTTGGCTGTCCCCGGTCTATGATTCTCCCCAGGAGGATAACGGCTATGATATACGCAATTACCGCCAGGTGGATGATCTGTTTGGATCGATGGAAGATTTGGAGCAACTACTCGATGAAGTACATCAGCGGGGAATGAAGCTTGTAATGGATCTGGTAGTTAACCACACCTCGGATGAGCATCCCTGGTTTGCTGAATCTTCTAAAAGCACAGACAACCCGTACCGTGATTACTACATATGGAAGGATGGTAAAGAAAACGGGGATCCTCCTACGAATTGGAATTCCGTTTTTGGCGGCCCGGCATGGCAGTATGATGAACAGACGGGGCAGTATTATCTTCACATTTTTGCTAAAAAACAGCCCGATTTGAATTGGGAGAATCCCAAACTACGGGAAGAGGTTTATGACATGATGAAGTTCTGGCTGGATAAGGGCATGGACGGATTCAGGATGGACGTTATCAATTTCATCTCGAAAGATCCTTCATATCCGGAAGGACTGGATGGCGATGGCAGCCCTTATTTCATGAATGGACCAAGAATTCATGAATTTTTACAGGAAATGAACAAAGAAGTTCTGTCTCACTACGACGTCATGACTGTTGGAGAGATGCCGGGAGCTTCACCGGAGGACGCGAGGGAGTACACTGATCCTGAGAATGAAGAATTGAATATGATCTTTACCTTTGAGCACATGGATTTGGATTCCGAAGGAGATAAGTGGAATTTAAAACCACTTAATCTAATAGAACTCAAGGAAAACTTTGAAAAATGGCAGACGAAGCTGCACGGAACGGGCTGGAACAGTTTGTACTGGAATAATCATGATCAACCGCGGATCGTCTCCCGATTTGGAAATGACGAGTCCTACCGGGAGAAATCGGCGAAGATGCTTGCAGTCTGTCTGCACATGATGCAGGGAACACCGTATATTTATCAAGGAGAAGAACTTGGTATGACAAATGCCCGTTTTGAAAATCTGGAGGATTACCGAGATATTGAGCTGCTTAATATGTATGAAGAAAAGAAAGCGGAAGGCTGGTCTCATGAGGAGCTAATGGAAGCTATTTATGTTAAAGGCCGAGATAATGCGCGGACACCGATGCAATGGAACAGTCAGGAACACGCCGGTTTTACCAGTGGAACACCGTGGCTTCAGGTCAATCCTGCCTATCCAGAAATCAATGCTGAAGCCGCGCTTCAAGATAAAAACTCGATTTTTTATTTCTACCAACATCTGATCCAGCTGAGAAAAGAGAAAGATATCATTACGGATGGAAATTTTGAACTGTTGATGAGAGAAGACCCGCTGGTATTCGCTTATAAACGAACGAATGGGAATGAAACTCTTGTCGTATTATGCAACTTCTCTGACCAGCAAGCAGGAGTAGCCGAGGAGTTAATCCAGACCATTCAGGCAGGATCAGTAGTTGTATCGAATGATTATGAACAAAAGAACCGAGGGGTTCTGGAACCATATGAAGGCGTGGTTTATTCAGTTTAATTAAAAGGAAAAAGCAGAAGAACAATGGATCGCTTAGAAGAAAGTTCTTAAGATGCTATTTTTAACTATAAAAGTGAGGTGCTGTTCATGAAGCCGGGAGATGAGAGATTTCGTTTTCGTAACGAAGAATGGACAGGGACAACGTCTGGATTATGTGAAAAGTACGTTCAAACTAATTTAGTAACCTTGCCGAAAGAATACGCTTTTGATTTTCTGCTCTTTTGTATCCGAAATCCAAAGCCCTGCCCATTAGTTGAGGTACTTGAAGCCGGTCAGACCGTTCCGGAAATTGCCGATGCGGACGTACGAACGGATCTGCCTCGTTATCGTATTTACCGCAATGGCGAATTTTCAGAAGAAGTGCTGAACTTAACGGATATTTGGCAGGACGATTTCGTAACCTTCCTGATTGGATGCAGCTTCACTTTCGAAACAGCCCTGGTTGAGGGCGGCATTCCGATGCTTCATCAGGAACAAGAGAAAGTTGTTCCTATGTATAAGACGAATATCCCATTAGAGAAAGCTGGTGTATTTGAAGGGGAAATGGTGGTCAGCATGAGAGCGATTCCCAATAATCTAATGGATGAAGCTCTGGAAATTTCAGAGCGATTTGGACAGGCTCATGGAAGTCCGGTTCACGCCGGACATCCGGAGAACATTGGCATCCCTAATCTTCGGAAGCCAGATTATGGAGATCCTGTTGATTTCGATCCTGCTTCTTCGACACCTGTGTTCTGGGCTTGCGGGGTCACTCCTCAAAATGCTGCACTTCAAGCGAAGCCTCCGATCATGGTAACCCATGCACCAGGTCACATGCTCATTACGGATCAACTGGATCCTAATTACGACAGATAAGTACAAGACTCGTTCATTTTGAACGAGTCTTTTGCTGTATTAAATGCCGGGCCCGGCCGTAAGCTTCTATGTTACGATTATTGAAACTGTTCAATAAGTAAGGTGAACCATTTTTTCTGGAGGTGCGAATGTGAGTAGGGCTGTCATTCTCTTATGCGTGTGCTTTATGCTCTCGGCGTGCTCAAACCATTCAGAAGAAATTCGATTAAGCGGCGAGATTACAAGAAT
>NZ_JBAPTY010000120.1:0-3974 GCF_049282395.1 Halobacillus sp.
GTCCCCGGGAAAAGATTCTATCTTATAGAGTTAAGCACTGAACTTTATTAATATCCGTAATTTGGGCCAGTCGATCCTGACACTCGGACTCCACTTCTTTGTCCACGGTCAGAACCATAACAGCGTCTCCACCCTGGTTGGTTCTTCCTACCTGCATGGTAGCAATGTTCATATTGTGCTCAGATAAGAGACTCCCCACACGTCCGATAGCGCCCGGCTGGTCTTTGTGGTGGATAAGAATCAGGTTCCCATCCGGGACCACGTCAATGGAGTATTGATCCAGCTGGACAATACGGGCTCCAAGACCATTTAACAAAGTACCTGCGATACTTCGTTTCTCCTGGTCCGTTTCAATTTCGACAGTAAGCAAGTTCGTAAACCCTTTGGTTGACGTCGACTTTTGCTCATTGATGACAATTCCCTTATCAGAAGCTGTTTTAAAGGCATTTACGTCGTTCACCCGCTGTCCAATGTGTCTGCGTAGAATTCCTTTAACCGCGATTCTGGTAAGCGGGGTGGTATCAACGTCTGTCAATTCTCCTGAATAATACACACTTACGCGCTCAAGCGTCCCTTCCACTACTCGGGACAAGAAAGCACCCAGGCGTTCCGACAGCTTGAAATATGGAGAGAGCTGCTCCATCATTTCTGAAGAAACGGAAGGCATATTCACAGGGTTTCTTACGGTTCCACCTCTTAATTGCTCTAATACATCGTAACTTACATCAGTCGCAACATTTTCCTGAGCCTCTACCGTGCTCGCTCCCAGGTGCGGTGTAGCAATGACTTCTGTAAGAGAAAGAAGAGGGTGCTCAGTTGCCGGCTCTTCTTCAAACACATCAAGCGCCGCTCCGGCAATTTTCCCACTTTGAATAGCCTGATAAAGAGCATCTTCATCAACAATTCCGCCGCGGGCGCAGTTCAGAATCCTGGCACCAGGTTTCATGAGCTGAATGGCTTCACGATCAATCAAATGCTTAGTTTCTTCCATTAAAGGTGTATGAACGGTTAAGAAATCTGCCTGTTGCAGTACTTCCTGAAGAGTTCCGTGATCTACACCGGCTTTATCAGCTTTTTCCTGATTAAGAAATGGATCATAGGCGATGACTTTCATTCTTTGGCCTTTAGCGCGCTGAGCCACTTCTCTTCCGATTCTGCCGAAACCGACCACGCCGAGCGTTTTGCCTTTAAGTTCGACCCCGACGAATTTCTTTCTTTCCCAGCGTTTTTGCTGTAATTGGTGATAGGCTTGAGGAATATTGCGCGCGAGAGACATCAGCATAGCCATCGTATGTTCTGCTGTTGAAATGGTATTTCCATCAGGAGCATTTACCACAACTACGCCATGTTCTGTTGCCGCATCGAGATCAATATTGTCAACGCCAACGCCAGCACGTCCGATTACCTGCAGGTTTTCGGCATGTTCAATCACTTCTCTGGTTACTTGTGTCTGGCTTCTCACAATAATAGCTTGCACAGACTTTACGGCCTCCAGCAGCTCTTCATGGCTCAGAGAAGGATCTGCAATGGCTTCCACATCCTCCGCATCCAATAAAGGACGGATTCCTTCTTCACTTAAAGGGTCACAGATTAACACGCGGTACATTATTTTCCCTCCCTGGTGTGATTGAGATAGACTTCCTGTGCGGCGACAACGCCAGCCCCAGGTTTGAAATCATGGTTCAACCGTTTCAATATAATTTCTAAGATGCTTACATACTGAAGAACGTTTGCCGGACGGCAATAGCCCATATGGCCAATTCGGAAGATTTCACCTTTCATATGGTTCTGTCCGCCAGCCACCATAAGTCCGAATTCTTCATTCGCAAGCTTTCTGAATTGTTCTGCATTAAAGGTAGCAGGTTGAATAGACGTAACGGTTGTAGAAGCACTCTCATCGTCCACAAGTAATGGAAGGTTAAGAGCTTTACAAGCCTCGCGCGTCATGTTTTTCATAAGCTGATGACGCTCAAACACATCGTCCAGACCTTCTTCTTCTATTAAATTTAAGACTTCCTCTAAACCAAATAAAAGAGATAAAGCCGGGGTGAAAGGTGTCTGGCCGTCACCCAGTTTTTTCTTATAGGTTCTTAAATCTAAGTAAAAACGTGGTCGATCATTATCATTAATAACCTCCCAGGCACGATCACTGACCGCTGCAAAAGCAAGACCGGCAGGGAGCATCATAGCTTTCTGAGATCCTGTCACTAAGAGATCGATTCCAGACTGATCCATCTCAATACGGGCTCCGCCAATAGATGACACACCATCTACAAGGACTAGAGCATTACTGATCTTATTGACGCTTTTGGCTACTTCCTCAACGGGATGCATGACCCCTGTAGACGTTTCACAATGAGTCAGAAAGACGGCTTTCGTCTCAGGATGAGCCTTAAGTGCTTCTTCCACCTGAGAAACTTGAACAGCATTTCCCCATTCCACTTCAATACGATGGACATTCAGCTCGTAGGACTCACAGATTTGCGCAAAGCGCGCACCGAAAGAACCGGCAACTACAGCGATGACTTCATCTCCCGGCTTCGTGGTATTCACTACAGCTGCTTCCAGGGCAGATGTGCCGCTTCCTGTAAGTAGAAGCACATCCTGAGAGGTACCAAAAATGGACTTCACGCGCGGAGTAATTCTGTTTATTAAGTCTTTACATTTCTGTCCTCTATGACCAATCATTGGCTGGATCATGGCCCGATCGACACTTGGCGGAATCGGCGTCGGACCCGGTGTATGCAATATATCCCATTCCCGGTTCATTTCTAGAACCACCCTTCTCATCAAATTCTATTCTCTTTTCCTATTATTAGTCGTTTGCTCATTAGAAAAAGAAATGATATTCCTTTATCCTATCAAAAGAATTAGTGTTGTCAATCTAATTTGAATTTTCAGTAATGATGCTTTTTCCTCAGTTTTACAAAAAAATTACGTTGAAAAAATTCATAATTATCTGTATAATTCAAAAAGTACATATATTTGAAAAATTAGGGGGAGTTACACTTGAGAAAAAACCACAAAATCTGGTTGCTTTTCACACTTATGCTTATTTTTGTATTAGCAGCATGCAGCGGTGGAGGCGATGAGAACTCATCAGAGTCTAGTGAAGGTGGAAATGACACAGAAGAAAGCTCAGAAGGGAACGCTTCGGGCGATCAAACCATTACCGTAACAGCTAAAAGTGAAATCCCAAGCATGGATCCTTCCTTAATTACCGATTCAGTCGGATTCCAATGGGCCGGCGAAACACTGGAAGGTCTTTACCGCCTAGATGAAAACAGTAACCTTACAGAAGGAATGGCGGAAGAAGGCACAGTAAGTGATGATGGCCTTACGTGGACATTTAAACTGCGAGATGCTAAGTGGTCCAATGGGGATGAAGTAACAGCCAATGATTTCGTCTATTCATGGAGACGAGCTGTTAATCCGGATACAGGTTCTGAATATGGACCGTACTTCCTTGGAGGAATCATTAAAAATGCTACTGCCGTTAGTAATGGAGAAGTGGAACCAGAAGAATTAGGTGTCAAAGCAGTAGATGATAAAACACTGGAAGTAAATCTTGAAAAACCTGTACCTTATTTCAAATCCATGACTGTGTTTATTACATTTATGCCAATTAACCAAAGCTACGTAGAAGAAAAAGGCGAAGACTTCGCCACAGAAGCTGAACATACATTAGCCAACGGTCCATTCAAGATGACCGAGTGGAGTCACGGTGAAGGCTGGACAGTTGTGAAGAATGAAGATTATTGGGATGCAGAAACTGTTCAACTTGAAACCATTAACGCTAAAGTAATTAAAGAGGTTTCTACAGGTGTAAACCTGTATCAGTCTGGAGAAATCGATCAGACAGAACTTAATGCTGAATTTGTGGATCAGTATCGTAGTGACGAAGCTTTTGAAGTCGTGAAAAAACCATACTTGTACTTCTTTAAATTTAACCAGGAAACCAATGAAGCCCTGGC
>NZ_JBAPTY010000121.1:0-4331 GCF_049282395.1 Halobacillus sp.
CACATCTTTTACGACCCATTCCTTTTCATATTTAAAGGAGACCTGCTCCATCTTTACAATTGGATGATTACTCATATTAATCCCTCTCAAAAAATAATAATGATTACGATTTAAATTATATAAGACACAGCGCTTTAAGTAAATGAGAAGGATATTTCCTTTCAATTTACCTAATTCATAATGGTTACGATTTAAAGCGCAATCTTCATCATAAAACAAGACAGCTCTTCACGCAACACTTCTCTATTTAGGTAAGCTCTTATTTAAATAGCAGCCTTTTGTATAAGTTTTCTTATTTAGAGTTCTCTTATTTCAAGAAACCAAAACCCTCAGAGCGGACTGCCATAATAAAACCGCCAGAGAAATGTTTCTTCCGGCGGTTTGTTGGAACTATAAGTGTCTGTTGTATCGCTTTTCCAAATAATCCTGTAAAGCAGAAAACAGCATGGTCAGCGGCCAGTAAACTAAAGCCGCGGTGATATACATCGTTAACGAATCAATCGTCCGTCCTGCCGCAATTTGAGCTTTATTTAAGATTTCAGGTACAGAAATCATAGCTGCTAGCGACGTCGCTTTCAATAAATCCAAAAAAACGTTGCCAAGAGGCGGAATGGCAATTCTGGTAGCCTGAGGCATGATGATCCGCCGGATGGTCTTCCAGTAGGAGAAACCTAGAGCCCTGGCGGATTCCCATTGCCCGTAAGAAACACTATTTAAGGAAGAACGATTGATTTCTGCAATATAAGCGGCACTATTTGTACCAAAGCCTATAATAGCGGCCATAATAGCAGAAAATTCAATACCAATTAACGGAAATCCATAATATAACACAAATAAATAAACGAGAATTGGTGTTCCACGCATGAATGAGATATATAAGCGGGCAGGCCATCTAAACCAGATCCGATCCGCCCCTCTGGCAAGAGCGAGGAAAAAGCCAATTACCAGCCCTATGGCCATGCCTATCACTGAAATAAGCAGAGTGAGCGGAACCCCTTCTAATATGAAAGGAAGGTTGTTCCAGGCGGTTTCCGTATTAAAAAGCTGCTCTAATTTAATCTCATCAATTTGAATACCTAACATAATAGACCCTTACAAATCGATGCCTTCAAGCTCACGGACATCTTTTTCAGGTTTTTTCGAAGCATCTTTTCCTCCGAAAAATTCTTTTGATATTTCAGTAAGCGTGCCATCTTCCCTCATCTGCTGAAGTGTAGCATCCACTTTCCCTTTCAGCGTCTGAGCGTCCTTAGGCATCACGATCGCTGAAGTAGTTGGGTGGAACTGAAGATCAGGATGCAGTTGTACTTCAATCTCTGGAAGAGCTTTTAGAGCCAGCGTCTGCAAGTAATAATCGTTAATAATGAAATCAGTACGGCCATTCGCTACATCACGAAGGTATACATCATTCGCTACATTTCCGTAGCTTTTTGTTTCTGCGCCAAAGTGCTCGGCAATTTGGGAGTATACTGTGGTAGCTCCTCCGCCGTGTACCTTACCTTCCAGATCTTCCAACGTTTCAATTCCAGAAAGATCAGATTCACGGACGACCATTGTAGAATATGAATACTTGTAAGGTTCACTGAATGCGAATTTCTCTTTACGATCCTTTGTCGGCTGGAAATCGTTAATAACCATATCCACACGACCACTGTTAATAGAGGATAATAGCGCATCTACCCCGTATTCTTTAAAAGAAAGTTCAAGGTCCAGTCGGTTGGCTACCTCTCTCATAATTTCGATATCATAGCCCGTCAGTTCATCGGAACCTTCCGGGTAATAAGAGGCGGGAAATAATGTCCCAGCTGTACCGACTACAATTTTCCCTTCTTCTTTGATCTCGCTCCATTTTTCTCCAGAGGCTTCCTGGCTGGAGTTGTTATCTTCACTGCTTTCACTGTTCTCATCTCCACTTGAGCCACAAGCGGCAAGTATCACAGAAAGCGTAAGCATAAGTATAGTTAATAGTCCTTTACGCATTTGTGGATATCCACCTTTCTAAAATTGTTTACGCACCTATCCAATATAGCAATTTTAGCGCCTTAATATCAACCAGCTTGCTCGGTTATTGATTTCCTGCATTGTCAAAAAATAGTGCTTGTTCCGCCCTTGACTACGCACAATTTAATGGTATATTAATAATATATATCAGATTATAATTATTTTAATTTAAAGTGCTTCTAATTCTAATAAATCCAGTTTTAAAACTAGTTGGTTATGATAATCGTTATCAATTATATTAAGGAGTTGAGAATTATGTCATCTGAATCAAGCTCATTTCCTATCCAGAGTCATTTATTTCGCCCCTCTTGGAAGTTTATGAAAACACATGCAGAGTTAGTGGCCGCATTACTAAGCGGAGTCCTCGTCTTATTTGCATGGCTTTTATCCAGTTACATTTCTGAAAGTGTATTTGTTCTTCTTCACATCGCTGCTTTCGTAATCGGCGGATTTGCTAAAGCCAAAGAAGGACTCGAAGATACCATACATGAAAAAGAACTAAATGTTGAACTGCTCATGATTTTAGCTGCCATTGGTTCTGCTGCTATCGGCTACTGGACAGAAGGAGCCATTCTCATTTTCATCTTTGCGTTAAGTGGTGCCCTGGAAACGTACACGTTAAATAAAAGCCAGAAAGAAATCTCTTCCTTAATGGATTTGCAGCCCGAAGTAGCCCTGAAGGTGACGGAAGAGGGATACGAAGTCGTATCAGTAACCGACCTCTACGTGAACGATCGTATTTTAATAAAACCAGGTGAACGCATCCCGGCTGATGGAACGATCATTAAAGGTTCAAGCGCCATAAATGAAAGTGCCATCACTGGAGAGTCGATCCCTGTAACAAAGGGCATTGATAAAGAAGTGTTCGCAGGTACCGTTAATTTAAATGGGAGTCTGACTGTTGAAGTAACCAAGAAATCAACAGACACGCTATTCCAGAAAATAATACTCATGGTTCAATCCGCACAAAGCGAGAAATCTCCTTCTCAACTTTTTATTGAGCGTTTTGAAAGTACTTATGTAAAAATTGTACTTGGTGTTGTTGCGGTGATGCTATTCCTTCCCCATTTCTTATTTGGCTGGAGCTGGATGGATACGATTTACAGAGCCATGATCCTGCTTGTAGTTGCCTCCCCGTGTGCTTTAGTAGCTTCCATTATGCCGGCAACGTTGTCCGCCATTTCAAACGGTGCACGTCATGGGCTGCTTTTTAAAGGCGGTGTACACCTGGAGAACCTGGCTCATCTGAATGCGATTGCGTTTGACAAGACAGGAACGCTGACTAATGGAACACCCGAGGTAACCGATGCGTTATATGCAGAAGAAGAAAATAAAGAGGTAATCCTTTCTATTGCTGCTTCCATCGAACAGGAATCGAACCACCCTATTGCCCAGGCTATTGTCCGGTATGCATCACAAAAAGAAGTGCCTTTGAGCTCAGTGGAACACATGCAGGATATAAGTGGAAACGGTGTAAAAGCTTCTCACGAAGGAAATGAATGGAAAGTAGGAAAACCTGAATTTGTAGGAAAAGAGGAAGCCTATTTATTTCAGAATGGGATTGCTGAAACATTAGCGAAACAAGGTAAAACCGTTATATTTGTGAAAAAGAATAACGAAATTGCTGCTATTTTTGCTATGAAGGATACAGTCAGAGAGGATACCAAAGAGGCGATAGAAGAATTAAAAAAACAAGGTGTTTATACCATTATGCTGACAGGCGATAACTCAGCCACAGCTGAAGCTATTGCGTCAGAAGCCGGAGTTGACCATTATATTGCCGAATTGCTCCCTGAGAAAAAAGTAGATGAAATTAAAAAACTAAAAGCTCACTTCACTCAGGTAGCCATGGTAGGCGACGGAATTAATGATGCTCCAGCCCTTGCTACGGCCAATGTGGGGGTAGCTATGGGAGGGGGAACGGATGTAGCTCTTGAAACATCGGATGTTGTCTTAATACAAAATGATCTTTCACGGATTTCACAGGCAAGAAGATTGTCTTCACGCATGAATCGCATTGTTAAGCAGAATGTAGTCTTCTCCATAACCATAATCATGCTGCTTATTATCAGTAATTTCCTTCAGGTTATTGACCTTCCCCTGGGTGTAGTTGGACACGAAGGAAGTACCATTTTAGTTATTCTAAATGGTCTGCGTTTATTAAAATAAACAGACATTCCCGGCTCACCTTTGGGTCCGGGAATGTCTGTTTTTAATTAGGTTCAGGAATATTTCTTATCTCTTCGACGCCGGCGGAAGATAGCATTGATTTCGCCGCCTAAAATAATGACGATGCCAGACAGGTAAAACCAGATCATTAAGACAATGAC
>NZ_JBAPTY010000122.1:0-14646 GCF_049282395.1 Halobacillus sp.
TAAGTGACTATGGAATTGCTTTTAATCACATCGGAGCACGTGCCATTAAGGATGACCCCTCATTTAACCATGGAAACTACCCTTCGAACCAACACCTCAAAGGATTCGAAATTGCAAGAATGGCGGGGATGATCACTTACCGGAGCCAAACCCTTTTCCAAAAGCGGTTTGATCGGAATCAAAAAGAAGATGCATCCTATGATATTCAGTCATATCTAGACTATCAAGGCGATAAAATTAAAGATCGCTTTGATGCTAACAGTTATTTATATTTACTGGAAGCCATGAATCACCATGATATCGGACGAGGGCGAGGCGGCTGGAAGCAGGCGTCTCAGCATTATGAAGCGCAAGTGTACACACTTAGTTTCGAACATGACCTGCTTTACCCATTTGATTTTATTAAAAGCTTCAGCGACCATGTCCCCGGGAGTGAACACTTTCACTCGGATACTGACTATGGACATGATGGGTTTTTAGTTGAGTTCAATGGCTGGGCTTCTTGGATTGGAAATAAAATCAACTAGTTTCGCTATTTCAACACACGAAATAAAGCAGCCTGGCGATAGGATACGCCAGGCTGCTTTATTTTTGCTTAATTTAATTCACTAACCGTTACAAATGTGTAGCCTTCCTGCTTTAATGACTTCACAATTAATTCTACAGCTTCATCCATAGAGGGTTGAAGGTCATGGAGTAAAATAATAGAACCATCTTCCACTTGAGATAAGACATTTTCTGCTACTTGAGAAGGCTCTAGTTTTTGCCACCCCTTGACTTCTACAGTCCAAGGCACAGTGCTGATCTCTTTTTTGTAGGTAACCGGAGGACGATCTCCAAATGGAAGACGGATAATGTCAGGCTTTTGTCCAGTTACCTGTTTAATAATCTGCTGGGTTGAATCAATTTGCTGCGTCACTTCTTTTTGCGGTAAGCGGGATAAGCGAGGATGATCCCATGTATGATTCCCAATTTCGTGACCCGCTTTAGCTACTTGCTTGGCAACTTCAGGATAGTAGCTAACCCGTTTTCCTATCATAAAGAAAGTAGCACGAGCTTCATACTCATTTAATGTTTCAAGGATGTTGGCTGTCACCTCTGGATGAGGACCATCATCAAATGTGAGAGCAACCTCTTTCCCAACCGAACGTCCATGTTTTGAACGGTAATCTTCTGCAGAGAAAGTTGGGTCTTCTTCTTTAAAGGTTGGCTCTTCCTTTTTGATGTTTCCATTCAATTCTAATGCATTCGCATATTCAGGACGCAACAATTCGTACACAGCTTTCTCCCCAAGAATAATCTTTTGAGGAAAATCAGCTACACCATTTATATAAACAGCAATTCCTTCTCCGGTCAAAGCAATATGAAGATTGTTATTAAAAATCGTTTTTAACGCGCTTTTCATATTTTCCGAATAGTTCCCATCTTCCTTCAGGGCACCAGCAGTAAAATCCACAAGTCTATCAATATAAGGAAGATCTTCCTTAAACAATTCTTTCAATTCAATGCGTTTTCCGTTCTTTTTATCGAAATTTATAGTGGTTTTTTTTATGACCGGTTCCCCAGGTACTACATCCATTGTTTCTTCAAACTGCACTACGAAAAAACGATGATCCTGGTGCAATACTTCATAATCGATGTGCAATTCATGGGAAGATTTAACTTCATTTTCCTGTAAGGCCTTATAGCTCTCTTTTTTAAATGCTGCCTTTTTTTGGTTTACATAGTCTATTATGGTTTGATTAATTTGATTATTCGGCGTGTCTGGGTAATGGACTGTGATATGATATTCTTCAAATTCTACAATTTCCGTTTGTATATTTACGTCATAGATGGGCTCTGCCTGACTGGTTTTGGAATCCTCATTAGCATTCGCAATGAAAGAACAGCCTGCCATTAACAGTAAGCTAAAAAGAGCCATGTATATAATAATAGGTTTCATTAGTCGTACCTCTTTGTTAGTTTTTTGGCACCACCTATTGTAACACAAATGTAATGTTGTATTAATGTATTTGTTATTTTCAGATTAATCCGTCAGCTATAAGCTTGTACGAACATCCCATAATTCAGGGAAGAATCTGTGGTCAAGTACTTTTTTCAAATACCCGACTCCTGAGGAGCCCCCTGTACCAGTTTTATGGCCAATGATTCTCTCCACCGTTTTCATATGGCGGAAACGCCATTGTTGCAGGCGATCCTCAATATCAACCAGCTTCTCAGCTAACTGGTATAAATCCCAATACTGATTTACATCTTTATATACCTTCATCCACGCTTTTTCTACAGTAGGGTCTTTTTCGTATAACTTCGTATAGTCGCGATGGAGAACATCTGAACTAATATCCAGACCCGCTTCTGCTAATTTTTGTATGGCGGCATCATAAATTCCTGGAGATTCGTAAGCTCGAATAAGTTCTTCATGGAGATCAGGCGATTTCTGATAAATTTTCAATACATGAGGGGTTTTATAGCCTAAGGCAAATTCAACCATTCTATATTGATAGGACTGAAACCCGGAAGCCTGTCCAAGCTTATCCCTAAATTCTATATATTCAGCAGGAGTCAGAGTGGAAAGAACATCCCATGCATGGATAATCTGCACTTGAATATTTGAAACCCTGGCAAGCATCTTTAACGCAGAAGCCAATTCACCTTTTTGAATGGCATGGATCGATTCCGTTAGCTCATGCAGAATCAGCTTCATCCATAATTCACTTACCTGATGAATGATGATGAACAGCATTTCGTCATGATGAGATGACAAACGCTTTTGTGCAGACAGCAATTCGTCTAAATGCAGGTATTCTCCATAGGTCATGCGTTCTTTAAAATCCGTATAAACCTTTTCATTCTCTTTAGAGTCCTTATCACTCACAGTCCTTGCTCCTTTCATCTATTCCAGGATTCCACGCTCCGGAATGTTCTTATAAGTCATCGGCAGAAACTCAGTATGGACCATACCTTCATACATTAACAGCGTTCCTAACATGCCGTATTCAACATGAACATGCACCCGGTAAGCTTCTTGATCTTCATCATAATGTTCGTACACAGAGGTTGTCGGTCCCGGCACCTGAAACTTATTTTGATATGAGGTTTGTACGGATTCCATGTACAACCCCCCTTCTGCCGTTACATGAAGATCAAGCTCCGTTTGAAGAAGGGCAGATTTCCCTAAGTCATCTATAATTTTCTGCTTTTCTTCATCAAAGCGCATCGCTGCATCAAATCCCCGGATGGAATAAGGAAAGAAAAAACGCCGTATCCAACTCATGGTTTCTCTGCCTTGATCATCTCGGTAGGCATAGTTTTCAAGAGTGAAAGGAACCTGCTTCCCTCTTTCAGCAAACACCAGATGATCAAAGTTTCCTAAAAGGAAAAATGGTCGGAGTAAAGGATGGGCCCCACGAATTTCTGTCATTCTTCCCTGTCCGAGCATCATTAAATTATCTTCGCTGGTGATGCCGTATTTTTTCTGCATCGCAGGGTGTAATTGATAAAACTGCTCTCCTAAAGCTTTTTGATAAATGGATTTCATTGTTTATGACCTCCTTCAAACATATATGTATACCTTGGTGTGTTGTTAACATACTTTTCATCATTATTGAATACAATTTTATTTAGATAAGCCCTCATGGCTGCGGTCATTTGTCGGGCTATATTAGCATTATAGCACAAGGAAGCGGATACACGATGGATGCAAATAAGACCTGCCAAGGCAGGTCTTTATCACGAATTCAGTGCACTAAAAAAGCTTTTCTATATTAATATCGGCGAGGAACGCTTTTTTACATAACCTCTTCAGCAAAATCACTGACTGAATATCCTTTTCGCTGTTTCATAATCCAGCCTTGCTTTTGAAGCTGATTAAACAATTTCTGAATATATTTCTCTGGCCATTCGGAAAGTAAGCCAAACCATCTTGTTTCATGCAGGTTCAGAGTCCTGAGTTTGTTTGTCGCCTTTCCGGCCAGCACATGCACAAGGATATGAGCGGGATAATCCGTGCCATAGTAATAGATTAAATCCAGAATTTGCTGAGTGTAAGCATAGGTTACCGGTCTTCCTTTAATTGTAATAATGACATCGTCTTCTCCATAACGAACCTCTTCCAATTTTCCTTTAAGCTCTTCCAGTACATGACTGGTCATAGGGTAAACGTTCTCAGGTACCAGCTCCAGCCATTCCGGCAGTTCTTTCAGCATCCGTACATCATCAAGTTCAACTTTTGACAGCCAGCACAGTTCTGAAGAAGATGTGCGTTCAGGAATGTTTGTTCGGCTCAGCTTATCATACATATATAAGAGTGGATAGGCGGAAAGATTCGCTTCCTCCGGTTGATAAAGTTCGATCTGATGCATTAGCTGCATACTTTCTTCAAGTTTTTTACGGACAGCTCCCAATTGCTTTTTTAAGGCTCTTAATTGGAGAAGCTGTTCAAGCAGCGTTTCATTCTGCTTAGCTATCCTGTTGAATTGCTCCTCAATAGTAACCATACGCTTCCGCGCACGTTCTTCATCAAATTCCTCTTCAAAATATACCCGGTCCTCATCTACTTGATAATAAAGACAACAATCACATGTTTCACAATAACAGCAGATGGTACGATTAGCTGAATCGAACTGCAACTGTTTTTCGTGTGGACAGCTGCTGTCTGAATTCTGCAGCCATTTTTCTGGCAGTGATCGGAAAGGACGCATAACAATCCCTACTCGGTGACGCCAATAAGCGATATCTTCAGGGTATTTGATTACAGATAGAAGCGCAGATTGATTCATGACTTCAACAGCATCCATGACTTCTCTCTTTTCATGGATAAGCTTAACGATCGGGTGGTTATGAAAAGCTGTTGTGATTTTTGTGAGCCAGTAATCGCGTGGATATTCGCTAATATCTGCTAAGAATCTATAGTCTTCCAGCACTTCTGCAACATGATCATTCAACTTCTCAGAAGACAATTGGGTGAAATCTGTTATATATATATAGGACTCTTTTAAAGGTAGTCCATGTTCTTCAGACAATGGGCTCCATAAGAAAAGCTCTGGGCGCAATAAATGTGGATATACCGTTTCGTCTTTTTGCAGTGAAACAGGCAGAACCGCTTCACCTGAAATACCCAAATAACGACGAATTGGAGCAGCGTCTATATTCATGTGCTCCATTTGATCGAGAATCGTATCATTCAGTCTTGATAATAACCCCCGTTCAAATTTATGACCGACCGATCGAATAAACTTGTTTTTCTTTCCAATCGGTGCAAGCACAATGAATGGATAACGTTCATCCTGATAAATAATCGTCTCTGGCAGTCCCATAATGATTCCCCTTTTGAATGAAGGATTTACTACTATTATAGAAAAAGTATTACAAAGTACCAACAATTATTAGTAAAATGGGCTCAAACTGTTAATATTTCCACGGGATACCCAATAAATAAGCCTGTCTCTATAACTCCAGGGATGGAACGAAGTCGATTCTCAAGATCATTATCCACGGTCTCCTCTAATGTCATATCCAAAATTAAATTTCCCGATTCAGTAATGACAGGGCCATCTTTACCTTTAGCCATTCTCAATTTAAGTTTTGTTTTCATCATACCTTTAAGCTTCGTTTCTACCAGGTGAAGCGCTCTTGGATCCAACTCAATCGGCAAAGCAAATTTTTCACCCAGTCTAGAAACGAATTTACTTTCATCTACTAAAATGTACGTTTTTGGAGAGCTCGCCATAACTAGTTTTTCTGCAAACATAGCTCCGCCTCTTCCTTTAATTAACCTGTTCTCCTCATCAACCTCATCCGCTCCGTCAAAACCCCAATCTGGACGCCTGTTCATAAGATCAGTCGTCTTAATTCCTAATGTAGCACAGTTTAATGAGGCTTCATGAGAGGTTGGGATTGCTGATATATCAAGTCCTTCCTTCTGCACTCTTGCAGCAATTGCTTTTAGTGCCAGATAAGAAGTGGAACCAGAGCCTACCCCGATCACATCTCCATTCCTTACCATCTCACTCACTTGCCCAGCTGCTTTTTCTTTCTGTTCTTTATTTGAAATTTCTCCAGACCAGCTTTCTTGAACTGCTGATTGATTCTTCCATTTCACAGATATCACCTCTTCCACTTGGTATTCCCGAAAATATGGATGAACAAGCATTAGACTCTGGTCAAAGTGTAACAAATATGTAGCCTTCTAAAGCCTAATTAAGGGGAATAATTACAAATTCATGTAATCTTTTACTTTAAATTTACATACGTTTTTAAAAAAACTCCACTTTTTCAGTACCAGAGGATGATGAAATTGAAACGAGTGTACGTGAAGTTAATTATTTTTTACCTCATTCTTTTACTATTGTTTCTTTTATTATAAATAAACTGCAGGCTATGGTTTTAGAGAACAAATTTAATTAACAAGGTCATGCTTAAAAGCATAGATAACCGCCTGAGTTCTGTCATGAACTTCTAGCTTCCCAAGAATATTGCTCACGTGAACCTTCACTGTTTTAAGCGCTATAAACAGCTGGTCAGAAATTTCCTGATTCGTTTTCCCCTGAGTCATAAGCAATAGAATTTCCATTTCTCGGGCCGTGAGCTGCTCATAGAGGTGATGAGATTGAGGAGTTCTCATCTTATTCATAATTTTCCCCGTCACTTCAGGCTCAAGAATCGACTGTCCTTTATAGGTAGCCCGGATCGCTTTAGCAATTTCCTCAGCCTTTGAGGTTTTCAGCATATAACTGACCGCTCCTGCTTCCAGTGCGGGATAAACTTTTTCATCATCTAAGAAACTGGTAACAATAATGATTTTAGCCTCGGGCCATTGCTCCACAATAAGCCTGGTCGCTTCTATTCCATCCATTTCTTTCATCACAAGATCCATGAGGATAATATCCGGACGATGTTGCAGGGCTAATTCGACTGCCTCGCTTCCATCACTCGCTTCCGCGATAACCTCAATATCTGCCTGTACCGTTAAATAAGCTGATACTCCAATTCTGACCATTTCATGATCATCCGCAAACAAAACCGTTATCATTGCGTCTCCCCTCCGTCTTTACGATAAGGAATTTTAACCTCAAGCCTTGTGCCTTCTTCTTTTAAACTTACGATTTTCAAAGTGCCTCCCACCTCGAAAGCACGTTCCTGCATCGTTTGCAGGCCATAGGAACTTGCTTTATTCTCTTCTACTGCAAAACCCACCCCATCATCTGTGACTCTCAAAATGATATTCCCATCCCGTTCGATCAACATGACGGTTAAAGTACTTGCTTTCGCATGCCTAAGCGTATTTGATACAGATTCCTGAAGAATTCGAAATAACTGATCTTCTATGCCTTTGTCTACTTCAAGTGACTCTACGGTCCACTCAATATCCATAGGAACTTTTTGAGTCAGCTCGTACAGCAGTTCTTCTGCCCCTTGTGATAATGTTTTATTGTTCAATGCTGCCGGTCTTAAATGGAGCAGCAGTGCTCTCATTTCCAGCTGAGATTGATGAATCATTTTTTCTACCATTTGCATCTGTTTTCGCACAGTCTCATCCTCTGGCGGATTTATATCGTTGATAGCGGACATCATCATGGAAGCAGCAAACAATTGCTGACTTACAGAATCATGCAATTCTCTAGCCAAACGATTCCTCTCCTGAACCACAACCTCCTGAAGACTTTTTTCTCTCTCTTCAGCCCGTTCTGTCGATAACCTTTGAGCTAGCTTAGCTTGTTTTGTAAACTTATCTTCGATTTGTGCGATTCTATTTTCAATTTGCTTCATTTCATATATATCTGATTCTTCATTAGTGACAGGATTTCCTCTTATCAGTTCATCCAATTGATGTTCAACAGCATGGAAACGACTTCGCCACGTCCATCCCTGTACAATACCAACCAACAAACCTGAAATGGTGGATATGGTAATGATCAACAAACCATAAGGTAAATCCATGACTCGGCGGTTCCATAGATCAGCCCAGGTGTCCAATGGGAAAGCAACGAAGGTAAACCCTGATAAAACAATCGCGAATAGGAAAAATGTAAGGAAGCTGCTTAGAATTTGACGCTGCCATATCGTCATATGCGCTTCACCTCAAGATCTCCGGATAATATTGACGTAATGATTTTCACCCTCGGTTTTGACGCCGCGTAATCAGAGGTGCGAAAGTATACATACTGGTTCAAAACCTTCTTTTTTTTATGTTGAAAAATAGTTGCACGGCCAATGACCGCGCTGTGCTGGATACTTACTTCCACTTCATAAGGAACATAAATGAAAATATTACCAGCCAGGTGACGTATAGATATCACCGCTTCATCATGAGGCAGTACGGTTTGACTTAAATCTATAATGCGGTCCCCAAACCCTCCATGAATATTTATGTCCTGCCATTTATACGATTGATTTGGAGTGGATTGATCTCCAAAGAATTTCTGCGCTAATAATGGCTCATTGTAAGGAATTTCCTCATCGGTATCTATAATTTCCGGCTTCAGATGATCAGGTTCTTTTTTTGATTTGTAATAGTTATGAATAAACAATAGGAGTACTGCTACGATAAGGAACCTGACCGCAATCATACTCAAAACGGTTAACACTAAGCTTACGGCACCAATCCAAAAGATGATTTTCCTCCAGAAAACGTAATACTTTTTCCAGCCTATATAAATGAGAAGACTGGAAAATAAAACAGAAAACACGAGTCCCCCATTGAAAAAAACCACTTCAATAACAAGGAGAATCACCCCTATGATTAATAAAGTATTGATCGCATCCGTTGATAAACGTTTAAACATAAAGGTCATCCCCCTTTTCTATCCCGAGATTATGAAAAAGACGCAGTGATCTGCGCCTTTTATCATATCACGATTCTTATTTGGCAGTAACTTCCTCTGTATCCTTCATATCTTTTTCAATCTGCGAGATTTTACTATCAAACGTGTTGCGGTAATAAGAACTATTTACTTTATACTCCAGGTCTTCCATATAGCGGTCCATTTCTGAGAATTTAGAGTATGGCTTGTCCGCCGTATCTTCAATAACCTGATTCATCCGATGATGAGCTCTTGCAATATTCTCCCGGCCCATAAGCTCCATTCGTTTCAAATGCATGTCCTTTAATTTATGTTTCATCTGTTCATATTTTCGTTCAAGCGACTCGAGTTGCTCGACGGCCTCCTGGCGTGCGAAATCTAACCGTTCCGCTCGATTTTCATACTCTTTCTGCTCTTTCTTTGCAAATTCATACATCTCTGTTTCCTGGGCTTTCCCAGCAATTTCAGCCTGGCCCCTGCGTTTTTCTGCCATGTCTTGAGCTTTTTGATATTCCCTAGCAAACTCGTCTTTCAGACGATATTGACGTTCTACAAGCTTGCGTACTTTTTCAGTCTCTTTCTCACTTTCGCGCAAATAATGGTTAAGCATCGCAATTGGATTCTTTTGTTCTTTTTGATCGAGTACCTCATGCAAATCCGCCGTTATGGAATCTTTCATGCGAGTAAATAAATTTCCCATCTTATAATCTCTCCTTTTATTTTACTTTTTTAATTCTGCCCATTGTCTTTCAAAATTGGTAAATGGATCATTAGATGCGAAGACCTCTGTATCGCTGTCTCCCTTGTTATTCCAATGTTTGTAAACTAAGTAAAGGACATAGGCGGCTGCTAGTCCAATCACAGCGTACACATTGGAGACGGCTACACTTGTAATAATCAACCCCAGAACGACCCAGCCAATTTTACCTGCGGTTGTCTCACTTTTCATAAACTTCTTAAACACCACATATAGAAGCCAGACACTAACACCAAGCAGAATCATCGGCCCCAAGTTGGCCAGCAGAATTCCAAGAGCGACCAGTGCTGCTAAGAACAACAAAAACTTTTTCATTCGATTTTCCCTCCTTGTTGTTTTGTTATTTCTATCATATCCAGAATTAAGCACTGTCGTAATGAGCCTGAGATATATTCTGTTCTAAGACTAGAGGCTTATAATCATCAAAAAAAGATCAGGCTTCGTAAGCCTGATCTTTAGCATTATGTTGATTGCTGTTCTACTTTTATTGAATAACCCGCAACTCTCTCGAAGTTTTGGTTAATGTTTCGTATCCATCTTTTGTAACGAGTACATCATCTTCAAGCCGAACCCCGCCAAGATCCGGATCATAAATACCGGGTTCGATGGTATAGGTCATTCCTTCCCGTAACACCCCATCATTCAGGTGACTCATAGAAGGGAACTCATGTACATTAATTCCTAATCCATGACCAATCCGATGAGGAAATAACTTTCCATAGCCTGCCTTTGTAATAATATCTCTTGCTGTCTGGTCAAGATCACCAATTCGCGTGCCTGGCTTGCTAATCGAAAGGGAAGCTTCCAATGCTTCTTGTACTTTTTTATATATTTTTTCCTGTTCCTCGGAAACGGATTGATAAGCAAATGTTCTTGTAATATCAGATGTATAGCCTTTCCAAATAACTCCGAGGTCGAAAAGAACAAAATCCCCTGCTTTTAACTTGCGGTCGCCAGGGTTTCCATGAGGTTGTCCAGACTTCTCACCAAACAATACCATAGTTGAAAAAGACATCTCAGCGACCCCTTTTTTCTTCAACTCATATTCAATAGTAGCGAGAACTTCCATTTCGGTAATACCTTCCTGTAAAGACTCAACCCCGACTTTCACTCCATAATCCGCCAATTCAGCGGCTTCACGCATAATAGCGATTTCTTCAGCATCCTTCACCACGCGCATTTCATTTAATTGAGGCTCAACGTCCATAACTTCTAGATCATTAAATAATCCAAAAAAAGACTCACTCCGGCCGTAAGATAACACCTGTTTCTCAATTCCTGCCGTTAGTATAGGGCCAATCCCTTTTTTCTTCATCGACCGATTAATTAAATCCCACGGGTCTTCGTGGTCCGCATATCCAATAACTTCATATGTCCATCCCGCTTCACGTATTTGTCCCTCTTCCATACCCGGGAGCACCGCGATCGGTTCAGCTTCAGGAAATACCACAAGTCCTAGAAGCCTTTCATGAGGATCGGTTTGAAACCCTGTTAAGTAAAAAAAGTTTTCTGTAGAGTTAATAAAAGCAGCATCTATTTGATTATTCCTTAAATAATGTGCAAACTTGTCTAATCTACCTTCCATATATCCCACTCCTCTTTCTATTTCATTTACCATGCCTATGATATACCAAGCTTGTTCATAATCCAAATGTGTCTCATTGTTTGAAGGTTTTGCGACATTAGCCTGATTATTATTTTAATTTGGGAAGGGTTTCGATATAATAGCGAAAGGTTGATAGATTTATCATTGGAGGTCATTATATTGGATCGAACGCGCTTTTTCGTCCGTGTATCAGCAATCTATGCTCTAATTGGAGCTTTCATGGGGTCCCATATGGCTGGTGGCGGTGGCTTGGAGCTAAGTGCCATTCACGCCCACATTCTGGTGGTCGGCTGGTTATCCCTTTTCGCTTTTGCTATATATTATAAAGTCTTTTCTATCCCGAAGGATTCCAAACTCTCGCTTATTCATGTATGGAGTTCTTTTGTCGGTGTGCTGGGTCTTACTCTTGGCATGTTTCTCTATTACACCCAGCCGATTGAAGGTATGCGCACCTTTAACACCGTATTCTTTATTGTTGGAGGTACCATCCTTCTGATTGCTTTTGTTGTCTTTGCTATTATGGCGTTTGTTCATGGAAAAGCAATATCTGAAGATTGAACGCTCTCCCCCTTCACTTGTTATCAAAGATTGCAACAACACATAAGGGGATTCGAGCCAGCTCTCCCATCAGTTAAAGCAGGCACCAGGCCTGCTTTTTTTCTATGGAGAATATCTTACCAGCTGATCATCTCCAGATTCTGGACTTCCTCTACCATCAGTATTATTGGTAATAAAATAAAGTCTATCGTCCACGACTTCAACATCTCTTATCCTGCCGTATTGTTCGGTAAGTGCTTCAGGATCCCCTCCTGAAGGAGACAACTTCATAACCGCTTCCCCCCGTAAAGAGGCAATGATTAGTTCCTCTCTATAAAATACAACTCCGGATGGCGCCCAAGTATTTCTTCCTGTTTCAAAAAGTGGAGTAACCATCCCATCCCTCTCTTCGTCTCCAACAATCTGCGGCCAGCCATAGTTTTGGCCCGGCTGGATCAGGTTAATTTCATCATGATTATCAGGACCATGCTCCGTAGCATAGAGCTCTCCATCTTTATTCCAGGTTAATCCTTGCGGGTTCCGATGGCCATAGCTATAGACATATGAGGAGTCAAAGGGATTACCCTTAGCTGCAGTCCCATCAGTGCTAAGCCTTAAAATTTTCCCTGCCAGACTTTCCGGGTCTTGAGCCAGAGATTCCTTCAGAGAATCGCCTGTAGTCACATAAATCTGATCGTCAGGACCAATTTCTATCCTGCCGCCATTATGAAATTGGGCTCCTGGAATATTTTCCAGGAAGACAGACGTCTCTTTCCACTGATCGGAGTTCCTTTCAATTTCAATGATCCTGTTCATAATTGAGCCTTCCTCTTCATACGTATGGTAAGCCAAAGCACGGTGGTGGTCCTTAAATCCAGGGAGTAATTTGAAGCCAAGCAGGCCGCCTTCCCCCCGCTGTATTATTTCTTTTTTGGTTTGAACAGGATGTCGTACAGGCTTTTCTCCCTCTGTCCATGAAGTGATCGTTCCTTCTCTCTCTGAAATATAAAATGTCTCCTGATCATATTCAATGTCCCACGGAGACTTTAAATCAGCGACTACCGTCTGGAAAGACTTATCTTTAGAAGCAGGAGATCCATCATCTTGCTGTACTTGATTAGATGAGCATGCAGCAAGCCAAAACAAAATAATAACTATTCCTGCATTCTTCATATAAGACCACCACTCTTTTCTATAAGATTACTACTAATGTAGCAGAGCGAATCGATTACACACAAAAAAAGCTGCTCCCAGAACAGGGAGCAGCTTTAAGTTAGGCTGCCTGACGAAGCTGCGTACGATGAAGCACCGTTCTTTCTAAACGATGAGCAAATAGAGCAGCTAGTATGCATATGGCAACATCTTTGATTAAGAAAGGACCCATACTCGTCCACGCAAGTGTATAACTAATCGGATCGCCCGGAGCCCAAAAGTTTAACGCAGCATAAAACCAAGTAACTCCGATGATATAGTTAACGGCTACTCCTATAAATGCTGCAGTTATATACATCGAAATTTTTCTTGACGACTCTACTAATTTACCAGCAATAAAAGCTAAAACAATATAGGAAAGTATAAATCCAAATGACGTTTTAAATAAGACGGCGGGCCCCCCTGAAAATCCAGCAAATATAGGAGCTCCAATCAATCCTAGCACCATATATACAAGCATGGAGAAAAAACCTAGACGGCTGCCGAGAATCAGTCCTGATAAAACAGCAAAAAAAGTTTGAAGAGTTAAAGGCACTCCTAAAATCATTAAAAATGGCACGAATGAAGTAATATTAGCCCCAATTGCCATAAGAGCGACAAATAAAGCTCCTATTGTTATTTCATAAGCTGACCAGCGTGAACGTTTCATCTGAAATCCTCCCGTATCTTATCGTTATCTTAAAGATAATGGAAGAACACACGTAATGTCAACATTATATTTTTTAGGTTAACATTGCGAATTGAAAGTTACTCTACTCTACACTTTCCAATTATACAGTATGGTTAATTCCATTTTCAGAGGACTTATTATCTATAATTATAGGAAGATATCAATACTATTTAACTATTAATTGGTGACTTTTTCCTTTTTGTATAGTAAAGTATAGTCAAAAAGATTGGAGTGATTTTATGTTATCTCCGAAAAGAACGATGGGGCAATACAGTACCCCGCAAGAAACCGTTACCTATATGACTAAGAACCTTTTAAAGTATTTACCTTCCGATGTTCAGGAGTCAAAGATTCTTGATCCCTGTACTGGTGACGGCATATTCATAAAGTCCCTTCTTCAATCTGGGGTTTCTGCTGATCATTTATTCGCTTTTGATATCGATCCCCTTACCCCGCCACCTGATGAAAAGATACATTTTATTCAGACAGACTTTCTAAAAGAATCTAACGCAGAAAAATTTGATGCCATTATTGGTAACCCGCCTTATAAATCCAAAAGACAAAGCTCCTATCTTTTAGAAAACAAAAAGTATTTATCAGAGGAATTTCAAGAAGTAGGCATACATAATTTATATACTTTGTTCATCTATAAAGGAATTCAAAAGTTAAAGGATGGAGGAATTCTGACTATGATTGTTCAAGATTCCTTTCTCTCCAATGTCTATTATAAGAATTTCCGAAAATATGTGCTGGACCACACAGAAATTAAGGAAATTATCCTTGCACCACGCCGCCTATTCCACAAAGGAAAGGCAGATGTAAGAACGTGTATTCTTACTCTAAAAAAGAGACCCTCCTTACTCATTGATAGGAACCATACTCATACTATGAGATTAATCGACAGATTAGCAGATCAGGAATACACGAACCCTCCCAATGAAAGCGTACAATACATGAACCAAATCCACTTTGAAAATAATCCAAATTACAACTATTCGATTAACGTACCGATTGAGATTCTTAGTTTATTTCATACTCCCTATGTACCTTTAGGTGATGTTGT
>NZ_JBAPTY010000123.1:0-6377 GCF_049282395.1 Halobacillus sp.
CCTCGAGCAAGCTCTGCGGGGTCTCACCGATCATGTTCATCCCGCAGGAGTCTGCATCGCCCCCCCCTCTGGAACTTGCGAAATAGAGAGCTCGAAATCCACTTCGAAGATGCCTGCTCAACAAAGATAATGAACCTTAGACCGAAAGAGTATCTAGCGTATTCAGGTGTATAAACCCCGCTATATAAGCCTTTAAGGCTCCTTCAGCATGATTACCTCTCATATGAAAGGATCCGTTATACGTTTCAGGCTGGGTTGGCGAAGGAAACGACGAGACCCCACAGGGAGTGAACGAGCGAGGATGCTTGCCAGTTCCCCCGCAGGAAAGCGAGTTGTTTCCGCAGCCTCCCTTATCAAGTTTTCGGCAACGGATCCAAGTTATCTTGAAACTGAGTCTTCAACAATCCGGCACTATAGCTTAATAAGTCTTTAACTATAAATGACCTACAAAGTTTAACAGATAGAAAAAAAGACCGCCGAGTTTAACTCGACGGCCCCGAAACGATCCTTTTTACACAAGGGTCGTTTTTATATTATTACGCGAAATATTGGTTCAACGGAGGTACGATTTGTTTCTTACGGGAAACTACACCTTCAAGTACAGCCTGGTTGCCATCTAATGAAACATTAAACGCCTGAGCGACAGCTTCTTTGTTCCCGACAGCTACTACTGTAGAATTGTTCGTAAGAATGTCCGTTACGACTAATAAGAATAAATCCGAACCTTTATCTGCTACAGCTTTTTCCATAGCCTGCTCAAGTTCCGCTTTACGAGTAAGCACATCATCTGTATCCACTGTATTCACCTGAGCGATCTCAACGTTTTTATCTCCCATGGAAAATTCTTTCGCATCCAGAGAAATAACTTCTTCAGCAGAAAGGCCGCTGATATCTGCGCCAGCTTTCAACATTTCAAGTCCGTACTCTTCTGCATTCACGCCTGCGATAGCAGCCAGTTCTTCAGCTGCCTGGCGATCCTCATCGGTACATGTCGGAGATTTAAACAATAAAGAATCAGAGATAATGGCAGATAGCATCAGCCCGGCCATTGGTTTAGAGATTTCTTTATTATTTTCTTTATAAAGTTTGTTTAAAATCGTCGCTGTACAACCCACGGGTTCAGCACGATAGTAAAGAGGTCCTTCCGTTTCAAAGTTAGCAATACGGTGGTGGTCAATAACCTCAAGAATTTTAACTTCTGCCAGATCTTCTACACTCTGCTGGCGCTCGTTATGGTCAACCAGTATAACTTGTTCCACTTCGTCAGATACTTTCTCAACCAGCCTGGGTGCTTTCACATCAAAATAGTCGAGAGCGTATTGAGTCTCCCCGCCGATCTCTCCTAAACGTACCGGCTCTGTATCAAAGCCAAGTGAATTTTTTAAAGCGGCATAAGCAATCGCTGAGCTAATCGTATCCGTGTCAGGATTTTTATGGCCAAAAATTAATGTTTTATTCATTGTCATCTTCCTTTCTCCTTGTGCGTAGTTATGTACGTCTTTTACAGTGACGATTATAAGACAAAAATAGACGCGCGTCCATCTTATCGCTGTAATAAACGATGAATCAACCACCGCACTTACGGAAAATGAAAGGACCTTCTCCATTCACTTCTTTTTTTGAATGCTTTTGACAAAAGCGTAGCCTGCCATAATCTGGATCACGGTTCCTGCTGAAGGATTTGTTAAAATAATGGCAGGTGTTACGGATGGGAAAGGGAGAAAATAGGGTACAAAAAGTATATAAAGAGCCGGCACTACTAATAAAGCGATCAATAATCGGTTTATTCTTAATCTGCCTTCTCCCTTCCATTCTTTAATCATTTGTCCGGAGCCCATTAGAAAACCCACCGGAATATACGCGGTTTGGGTAAATAATAAGTAGAAATAAAAACTTTCCACTTCATTCGCTTTCATCTGTAAAAATTGGAATAAATAAGAAGCTATCCATAGGTAAATAAATAAAATAGATGCCTGTCCAAGAATTACCCAGTACGTACGCTTCACCATTCATCACCTCTACTAGTAAGCATACGAGAGAGAGATTCAAATATTTCTAAAAATTTTTTAAATCCGTAAATCCTATGGCATGCCTGAATTGAGAAGGTTTAATGAGAAAGTCAAAGGGGTAAAAGTAAAAAAGATGTTTGAGAACTAATAACACTTTGTGTTAGAATTCCTTACATACACAAATTAAGTGAGGTTCTACTCCAATTTCATTGGGGCGAAACTCCTCATAATAAATTAAAGAGAGGGTAATGTATGACTTACACGAAAGAAACGATTAAGCAGGAAGTACAAGCACACAAAGTAGAATTCATCGTACTAGAATTTACAGATATGCTTGGGGAAACTAAAAACGTAGAACTCCCTATCGATGAACTAGATATGGTATTAAATGAGGAAGCTATGTTTGACAGTTCTTCCATTTCAGGTTTCTCTGACATCCAAGAAAGTGATATGTACCTTGTACCAGACTTAGATACGTTCTTGGTTCTGCCTTCCCTGGTAGACGAAGATCAGAGTGCTCGCTTTATTTGCGACATCTATAAGCCTGACGGTACACCTTTCGAAGGAGACCCTCGTTACATTTTGAAACGCGCTATGCAAAAAGCGGAAGACATGGGCTATACCGTTAACGTAGGTCCTGAACCAGAATTCTTCCTATTTAAATTAAATGAAGACGGATATCCAGTTAGAAAGTTCAATGACCGCGCTGGTTATTTCGACTCTTCTCCTAAAGATAAAGGAGATAAAGTACGTCGTGATATCGTACGTACTCTGAAAAAATATGGTTTTGAAATGGAAGCTTCTCACCATGAAGTTGCCATGGGTCAGCACGAAATCAACTTCCGTTTTGACAATATGCTGAAAACGGCAGATAATATCCAAACGTTTAAAAACGTTGTAAAAGATATTGCAACAAACCATGACTATCACGCAACATTCATGCCTAAGCCGATCACTGGTGAGAATGGTTCCGGTATGCACTGCCACCTTTCCCTATTCCAAGATGGCGATAGCGCGTTCTTTGATGAGGACGCTGAGGATGGCGTTTCTAAAACAATGAAACAATTCATTGCCGGAATTCTGCATCATGCAAGCGGAATTGCTGCCATCACCAATCCGAACGTTAACTCGTACAAGCGTCTAGTGCCTGGGTATGAGGCTCCGGTCAGTGTAGCTTGGTCTCACTCCAACCGAAGCTGTATGATGCGCGTACCGACTACTCGTGGAAAAGGAACACGTTTTGAAGTGCGTAACCCGGACCCTACAGCGAACCCTTACTTGACGCTGGCTGTTCTTATTCAAGCTGGACTTGAAGGTATCCGTAATGAACTGGATGCAGGAGAAGCAGAAAGCCGTAACTTGTATGAAGTTGATGACGACAGTGTACCAACACTTCCTACAAACTTAAAAGAGGCAATTGAAGCTCTTAAGAAGGATGAAGTTCTTCTGGATGCTCTAGGCGAGCACACAGCGCAGGCTTATATTGATGATAAAGAAGAAGAATGGACCGACTATTCTCTTCAAGTAAGCCAGTGGGAAGTCGAAAAATATATGAACAAATAAAAAGTAATACCCCCATCTAAGATGGGGGTATTTTTTATGAGGGATAAATCTTTCCTTTATTAGGACCATGAAGCATCCGATTCGTTCGATGAGTCCCGTATTGATCTTTCAGCTCCAAACGGTGCAATTCTCGTTTCAGTTTATTAAAGCTGTTTAGCCGTTCAACTTCAAGCTCTCCCTCTGCAATAGCTTGCTGAACCGCACATCCAGGTTCTTGCTCATGCTGGCAATCCCTGAATTTACATTGCTGGCTCAAGTTTTCGATATCGGAAAAGGTACCCGCTGTTGTTTCCTGATCACCCCAAAGCTGTAACTCTCGCATCCCGGGAGTATCAATAATAAAGGCCCCTTCCGGCAGCTCAAACAATTCCCTGTGCGTGGTTGTATGACGCCCGCGTTCATCGCTTTCACGAACATTTTTCGTTGCCTGGACTTCTTTATGAAGCAGTCGATTAATTAAGGTTGATTTACCTACTCCGGAAGAACCTATTAAGGATATGGTCTCTCCTTCGTTAACTTCTGTAAGCAGAGAAACCATTCCTTCTCCCGTCAAGCTGTCCACTGCATAAACTGGAACACCGGGAGCAACACGCTTCACCTGCCACAGCTTTTCAGAGACCGTATCGCAAAGATCACGTTTTGTGCAAACCACTACTGGTCGTGCACCGCTCTCATATACCTGCTGCACGTATCGCTCAAGTCTTCTGACGTTAAACTCTTTTGTCAGAGCCGTAACGATAAATACAGCATCTATATTAGCAGCGATAATCTGCTCTTCGTTCCCCGTGCCTGCTTTTTTCCTGGAAAGAAGGGTTCTTCTCTGCAGGATGCGTTGAATTAAAGCCTTAGAATCATTATCGTAAGGTTGAAAGATGACCCAGTCTCCTACGGCTGGATAGTCTCTATTCTCCGTTATCTCATTATGAAAACGGCCGGATAATGTACCCGTATAGGTCTTAGATTCTGTTGCAATGCTGTAGATCCCATGAGTGGATCGAACCACACGGCCAGCTTGTTCCTGTTCGTTCATCTGCTTACTAAAATGCTCATGAAAATCTTTTCTTTCGTTCCGTTTCATTAAATTCCTCCTGAGCGCGGAGGACGTCAGAAGTTGATGGGTCCTCCACTGTATAATGTGATGGATACATAATTTAATTTCTTCATTGTGTTTGCCATAAAACATCAACTCCTAACGTGTAATTACTTTATAGTATAGCAGAAAAAGCAATTGTTGCCGGTAATTTTTTTATTAAAGTAGAATTACCTTCAAAGTGCCGCATTTTAACCTTCTACTGTCCCGTGCAGCATGGAATAGTACTCCACTTTATCATTTGATGTGGAAAAACCATGCTTTCCATTATCATAGGCGATCAGTACATAGCCTAATTCACTCTCAAGCTCCATAATGCTTCTTTTTTGTTGTTCCGTTAGTTCTGCTATCTCCCAATTCATTTTTTCACTTCCTTATCTGTCATTTTATCTTTATAAGGAATAACTTTTATTCCTCTTTCAGTCGCTTTATTTCGGTTTCCTCCGGCAGTTTCTTTGAAGCGCCTGGTATCTCCCTCGATTCGAAATTGATTACATCTGAGGAATAAACCGAAACGCTCATCTGCCCTCCATATACATTGGCACGGAGGAGTAATGGCTGATTATATATGTTTTTAAATGTGAAATCCGGGCCGTACCAGCTGACCGTGGCATCCCGGCCTTCAGGTACATATGGGACTCGTTTACTGTGGGAATAACGCTGTCCTATCTGTACACCAGCATTGTCTACAGCGTTAAAAATCGTTGAAGAAACCTGACAGATTCCTCCGCCAATTCCTTCCGACACTTCACCTCTCACAATAACCGGGGCAGGCATGTACCCCTTTTCTTTCGTTCGTTTTCCGACCACTTCATTGAAAGAGAATGTTTCCCCCGGGAAGACTACAGTGCTGTCGATACTCTCAGCAGCCAGCCGAATATTGTGGGTCCGTTCTTTGTTATTGGAATTGAAATACGTATCATAATGACCAATTTTTTGAGCACGAAGACTGGCAAGGACCTCACTGTCTACTTTTGGGTGAACGGTGTTCATTGGAACTTCAATTTTATGCTCACTCTGACTGTACAAGGAATGATACATGTTTTTAGAAAAGTCTTGTTTATCGAGTTTATAACCCGTTTTTTCAGGTACAATTTCTCCAGACTCTCCTATTTTAGCGTTCATCGGCTCTTCTTTAACGAGTTCCCCCACCCGTTCCATAATTTCATGCACTTTAGTATGGTCTGTAAAAGGCTGAAGAATAGGATCCATAAGAATGTCTGCCGGATGTATGGTAAGTATTTCTTCCCCTTGATACGTGATTGCCAGGTCCTCACTTTGATTAAATGGGGAAATAAGCAATAAGAAAATAAACATATTCGTTAATTTCATAAACGAAACCTCCCTTCTCTAGTTTGAGTAGAGGATAGGATTTCATGTAGAAATTCTTTTGCTTAGATTTAATTTTCAAATGCTCATTTGTTTATTTATATACTTGTTAATAGAAGGAAAGCTCTTCATTACAGAACCAAAAAAGGAATTATACTCTGCTGAGTACAATTCCTTTCCAGTAACTGCTTTAAGTTATAGTTAAAGCTCTGTTAAAACTCCTCATTGATCTTACAGATAAGCTCCCGTTTGTTGAAGACTTGATTTCGAGATATTTGTATTGAGCGGAAGGTCCTCCGGGGGACGATTTCGCTTTCCGCGGGCATGTGCTGAGCCTCCTCAAGCTAACGCTTTCCGGGGTCTCACCGATCATGTTTATCCCACAG
>NZ_JBAPTY010000124.1:0-5327 GCF_049282395.1 Halobacillus sp.
CACGAAGAGTGGAGCGATTCGATGTTGACTTATCGTACAGAAGTGAGGGAAGTCTCACTAGACGCTAGGTGCTGGAGCTGGATAGCTCTCCTTGTCGTTTATGTTCTGATTTTCGAGTACGACTAAAATAGTGTAAGAATGGGATAAACATGATCGGTGAGACCGCGGAAAGCTTTAGCTTGAGGAGGCTCAGCGCAAGAGATGTTCGACTAAGATCGCCACGTCGTGTGGCAACGTCGAACGACCCTGCATCGTGCAGGGGCGGAAAGCGAAATCGTCCCCCGGAGGACCTTCCGCTCAACAAATATCTCGGAACTGAGTCTTCAGGTAACGGGAGCTTTACCTTAAAATCAATAATGAAGTTTAACAAATCTATAAAATAAGGAGGGGTATTTATGTTCAATAAGAGAAAAGAACGGGGAGATTGGATTAATCCTCTTTATCTCCCTCTTTTCACAGCCATTCCCATCGATTCATGGCTCATAATAAAAAAAGGATCCTACGCAAGCGTAGAATTATCTATGTATATCATAGCTATTTTATTTCTTATCTATTCAGGGGCTGTAGAAACCAGCCAGGAGGAAGTTAAGCACCGAGTTTTCGGGTATATTTACCTTGTCTCGGCGCTTGTTTTTGGAGCTGTTGGCCTTATGATTTGGCTCGGCAATACTTAATTATATAAAGAAAAGCCATGGGAGAATCATTGGGATCGTAATGATAATGGTTACAATCAGCCACGCGCTTGGATTTTCACTCGTTAATTGCTTACGATAAGACATTCCCCACGCCAAAAGTAACAAAAGGGTCATGATGATACTGCGAAAATGAATGTCCCCATCTTTATTGTTTACAAATATGTAGACGCCTCCCTCAATGAGAATCAGAATTCCAACCAGTATGTTAAAGATATGAGTAAATATCCTGCTCATTTTATGCACTCCTCGTTGTTGTCTTATTCATTTTAACCTCTTCAAGTATATTACATTCTTTTTATTTTTTTGACTATCATAAACGTTTTATGGAGATTTCGTTAGATAATTCCTTTAAAATTTTCGTCTTGATTTACATTTAAGTTTTCGATTCTTTAAGACTCAGCCCTGCACGACACAGGAAAGTGGAATTGCCCCGAAAGACATGACCAGCGTAACACCACTATCCAAAAGGATTACGTTTTTTCGATCCATTGATGAGCGGCTTACGTCCCGAATGTCTGAGTGATGGAACAAGACGAGATCTCCGGAAGGAATCATTATTTTCTTAACAAAAAACTAGCCAGCCTGGAAAAACGGCTGACTAGTACTTATTAAATAATTGCTCAAGTGGCTGAGTAATTTCGTAAATGGCACCTTTCTCCTTCAAAATCTTCCAATGATCCGCGTAAAAGTAAATCTCTAATAATGTGTGCTTATTACTTGAAAGCTTTATAGCGCCCTCGACATCTTCTGACAGTTCCGCATCCTCTTCATGTGGAGATTCTTTTAACGTTCTTAATAGGGTTTTAATCTCCTGTTCTGTATCAATCGTAACAGTCTGTCTTCCATCCTCTAATTTATAATAAGTCAGAGTCATCGGACGTTCATATTCATTCCAATCATGAGGTGTAACTGCATCTTGGCTGAATTTTACTGGATTAAAGAAGTACCTTTGATCTATGTAAACTAGAGACAAAATTATCGTAAATAGAATACCCGTTATTATAATTATTTTCTTTGCCATTTGCTCACCTCGTTTATTATTCTAACAATTTTAGTAATATCTTTCCAATTCAACTAGCGCATTTTTTTAACTATTCACATCATGTTAATATAATATTTAACTATCCAACATAAATTGTGTCTCTGTATTAACATACGAATATAAGTTGGTAATAGTTTCATTTATATTCAAAAAATGTTTATCTTCTTTTATGTATGGTTATGTTTCACTGGGAGAGATATTGAAAGGAGAGACTCATGAACACAAGTATAGATCGTATTTTGCTGAAAGAGGATGGCTATTATCCAAATCACCCCTATTTGCCAGCGTTAGTATATCGTCAGGCAATGGATATGCCAACAAGTGAAGCTGAAAGGTTATTCAAAAAAAACCGGTGGTCCAACACATGGGTTGGCGGAATATTTGATTACCATCATTACCATAGCCGAACTCACGAAATACTAGGTGTGATAGAAGGATCAGCCCGCTTGAAGCTAGGCGGACCGCACGGACAAACCCTGGAGGTTAAAAAAGGAGATTTAATTATTCTTCCAGCCGGCGTGGCTCATAAAAATGAAGGGGCCACTGTTGATTTCCAAGTTCTTGCTGCCTACCCATTTGGAGAATCATTTGACTTAAAAACTGGAGATAAAAAGGAATACGAACAAGCACTTTCTCAAATTCCTGATGCGCCTGCTCCTGCAGCAGATCCTCTCTTGGGGGAAAATGGACCGTTAATGGAATTATGGAACCGGTCATAAATAATAAAATCCGCTTTAAGGAAAATTCTTAAAGCGGATTATTTTTAGAAATTATAGCTTTTTATAGAAACCAGTAGCTTTTCCGACAAAACCAAATCCCTCATAGATCTTATGGGTGACTTCACGTTCTTTACGGTTACCACTATTTAATTGAATTGTTTTGGCACCTTTAACCTCTGACCAGTGCTCTGCCTCTCTCATTAGTAATCTCCCCACACCTTCTCCTTGATGTTCTCTGTCGACTACAAAAGCAATGACTCGAACATGAGGGCTATCGGTATGATAGGCATAACTGAAACTCATCCCGATCATGCCAATCACCCCTTCAGTCGAGTCATATACAAAAGTTTTGAAATCCTCATGAGGCAAAATCACCTCTAAGCGCTGCCTCATCTCGTTTTCTGTGGCTGGATAACCTAATGTTTTCATAAGTTCTGCTAGATGATTGGCATCATCTATGACAGCTCCTCTAATCATTGACTCATTCTCCTATCCATTTCCAAAAAAAAGACCCATTGAAGAGTTTTCTCAGCAACAGGTCTTGTCTTTCAGTTATAGTCTCAGATTAAGCTTCCTATCAGGCAGCCTATCTGGAAGCATTTTCTTTTTTACGAAGCTCTACGCGACGGATCTTTCCAGACGTCGTTTTAGGAAGTTCCTCGGTGAACTCGATTTTTCTCGGATATTTGTAAGGGGCTGTGGTGTTCTTAACATGGTCTTGTAATTCTTTCACTAGACTATCCGTTGGCTCATAGTTGTTCTGAAGTACAATAAAAGCTTTTACAACATTACCACGCACCTCATCAGGGCTTGAAACTACAGCACACTCCTGCACAGCTTTGTGCTTCACAAGAGCATCTTCTACTTCAAAAGGTCCAATGGTGTATCCGGAACTGATAATAATATCATCACTGCGTCCTTCAAACCAGAAATACCCATCTTCATCTTTTCTCGCCTGATCCCCTGTCACATAATAATGTCCACGATGGGACATTTTTGTGCGTTCCGGATCCTTATAATACTCTTTGAACAAGGCAGGAGTATCCAGATGCACAGCGATATCTCCAACTTCTCCTGTTTCCACAGGTTCAGCAAGTTCATCAATAATTTCAACTTGATTCCCTGGTGTAGGACGTCCCATGGAACCAGGACGGACCTCCATGTCTTTCAAAATTCCTACTAAAAGAGTATTCTCCGTCTGACCATAACCATCCCGAACCGTTACGTTGAAATGATTCTTAAAAGTATCAATAACTTCCCTGTTTAATGGTTCGCCTGCAGAAACAGCGCTGTGCAGTCCAGCAAGCTGATAATCATCAAGATTATCTACTTTAGCCATAAGGCGATATTCAGTTGGTGTACAGCATAAAACATTAACATTGTGCTCATCCATAAGGCTTAAATAGGTTTTCGGATTGAATTTCCCTTGATACACGAGACCTCTTGCCCCCGTGCCCAGGACGGATAAAAACGGGCTCCACACCCACTTCTGCCAGCCTGGCCCAGCTGTCGCCCATACTGTATCACCATCTTGAATAGCAAGCCATTTATAAGCAGCAGTCTTCAAATGAGCGTATCCCCATCCATGGGTATGAACCACTCCTTTTGGATTGCCTGTCGTTCCAGAAGTATACGATAAAAAGGCCATATCATCGCTAGCTGTGTCAGCTGTTTCAAGATTAGAACTGTAATCCTCTAATAATCCGTCAAAGTCAAACCAGCCTTCTTTCGAACCTCCTACAGAAAATTTAAGGAGTTGATCACTTTCTTTCACTTCATCCAAATGGTCTGTAAAGGGATGGTAGCTGACCACCGCACGTACATCCCCATGAGTAATCCGGTACTGCAGGTCTTTCGCACGAAGCATTTCTGAACTTGGAATAATAACTAACCCAGCTTTTAAAGCAGCGATATATACTTGATACGCTTCAATCAATCGAGGAATCATGACAAGGATTTTATCTCCCTTTTGCAAACCATGGTCCAGAAAAGCATTTCCCATCTTGTTTGCCTGATGCAGGAGCTGTTCGTATGTAACTTCTTTTCGGCCCCCGGCTTCACTCAGCCACAATAAAGCCTTTCGGTCAGGATCTTCCGCAAACTTTTCCATCTCTGAAACTACGTTATATCTTTCAGGGGCAATTAATTCTTCACGATCCACTTGATATTCCTCCTCTACAATAATGAGCGTTTGTTCATTTTTTATAGCAAACTAATTATATCAAATATTCTTAATTATTCAATCTATTTAATTTTACCCAGGGCAAATCTATTGAGTTAAGTAAATTGACAGAAAATAATCCTTTCATGTATGATTAACCATAACAAGTTGTTCGTGAGGAGTGAAATCTTATAATGGAAAGAAAAACTGGGAACATGATAAGCCCTTTATCGCTCTTACTTATCAGTCTTTCCATGATGATTATTCTGTTATTTTTCTGCTTTTCTTATCTAACAGGCAGCTATAACTACACCATAGCCTCACTTATCGCAGTGAGCTTTATAAACGCCTCTACTTTATTAGGCTTCACAAGCATTAAAAAACCTTATAAAAAAGCCTTCAGATTAAAATAACTTCTGAAGGCTTTTTCATATTCTATTTTAATTAAGCGAGACGTTTGAAGTTCTCTCCCAGTATTTCATTCATGGAATGAACCGTAATAAATGCTCGCTCATCTACAGACGACATAAACTTTTTCAAGCGAGTGTAATCTTTTCGGTTTAAGATTGTCGTAATTACTTCCTTGTCTTCCTGATTAAATGCACCTTTTGCGTAGTGAATCGTTGCCCCGCGCCCCAGCTGCTGAACGATGAAATTGCGCACAAGATCACTTTCCCGACTGATAATAACAATTTCTTTATTGTTATCAA
>NZ_JBAPTY010000125.1:0-19022 GCF_049282395.1 Halobacillus sp.
GCTGAACGATACAATTTAGAAACGATTGGCGATTTAAAACAAGTGGAAGACCAGATTACTGCCGGCTTCACTCTTGAGTTCAATGATCGTCAGGATGGTTATCAGGGAATGAAAGAAGTATATGATCTTAATCTTGGTGAAGTGCGTACAATGGACCCGGGATTGCGTCAGGGCGCTATCAAAGATGGTAGCGTGGATATTATTGATGCATATGCCACTTCAGGATATATGGTAGACTTAAACTTGAAGGTTCTCGAAGATCCTGAGAATTT
Organism: Halobacillus sp.; assembly: GCF_049282395.1. NCBI lineage: Bacteria > Bacillati > Bacillota > Bacilli > Caryophanales > Bacillaceae > Halobacillus > Halobacillus sp. The sequence continues at coordinate 273 of NZ_JBAPTY010000125.1, forward strand.
GTTCCCTCCTTATCAGGGCGCCCCCCTTATGAGGCAGGAGACTTTGGATAGATATCCTGAAATAAAAGATGCTCTTAATCAATTAGGCGGAAAAATCACCGGGGATAAAATGCGTCAAATGAACTATGAAGTAGATTATGAAGATCGAAGCCCTGAAGAAGTCGCACGCGAGTATTTAGTGAGCGAAGGTTTAATTGAAGAATAGGAGGTATAATATGACGTTTAAAAATCCTTCACGCGAAAAAATTGCAGAAGTTTTAAAAAATTCTAAAACGATTGCGGTTGTCGGTCTATCAGACAAATCACATCGCACATCTTACCAGATTAGTAAAGCTATGCAGGAAGCGGGATACCGCATTATTCCTGTTAATCCGACCATCAATGAAGCATTAGGTGAAAAGGCTGTTGCTCGATTAAGTGATATTACCGAACCTATTGATATCATAAACGTGTTCAGAAGATCGGAATTTCTTCCTGATGTCGCTAAAGAGGCTTCTGCTATCCCTGCTCAAGCTTTTTGGGGACAGCAAGGGGTTATTCACGAAGAAGCCTACGAAGAGTTAAAGGATAAAGATATGATTGTGATCATGGATGTATGCATTAAAGTCGCCCATGCTGTTTATATGTAAAAGAATATACTTTTTAAAAAAAATCCCTGTCTAAACAGGGGTTTTTTCATGTTGATAGTAGAATAATGTTTGCGAAACCTTATAAAATCGCTACAATATAACAAGCAGCATTTTTTATTGAGCGTTTACACAAACGAACGTTTGTTCTATTATAGTAGTAGATGAAGTTGACGAGAAAGGAGCCGATGGTAAATTGGCGAAGCAGAATCAAACATACTCAGATGATTCCATACAAGTACTAGAAGGTTTGGAGGCGGTCCGAAAACGACCGGGGATGTATATTGGATCTACAGATCACCGCGGCCTCCACCACTTAGTACATGAAATCGTGGATAATGCCGTAGACGAGGCATTAGCCGGTCATGGAGATCAAATGACGGTAACTCTTCATAAAGACGGCAGTGTTTCTGTAGAGGATGAAGCAAGAGGGATGCCGACCGGAATGCATCAGACAGGAAAGCCTACACCCGAAGTGATTTTGACTGTGCTTCACGCAGGAGGGAAGTTCGGACAGGGGGGCTATAAGTCAAGCGGAGGTCTTCATGGCGTAGGAGCTTCTGTAGTAAATGCCTTATCTGAATGGCTGGAAGTCTATATATGCAGGGATGGAGAAAGATACTATCAACGTTTTGAAAACGGAGGCCTTCCCGTGACTTCTCTTGAGCATAAAGGAGCGACTAGAAAATCCGGGACAACCATTCGTTTTAAACCGGACCCAGGAATATTTTCAGTGACGAAATTCAATTTCGAAACTTTATCGGAGCGTTTGAAGGAAGCTGCTTTTCTGTTGAAAGGGTTTCGAATCAATCTAATTGATGAACGCAGTGAAAAGGTTAAAGAGGTTTACCAGTATAATGATGGCATTGAATCCTTCGTTTCTTACCTCAATGAAGAGAAAGACACTCTTCACCCCGTTGTATCCTTTGAGGGAAGCTTTAAAGACATAGAAGCTGATTTCGCATTCCAATTCAATGATGGTTTCGCAGAGAATATTCTTTCCTTTGTTAATAATGTCCGTACAAAAGATGGAGGTACTCACGAATCAGGTGCTAAAACGGCGATCACAAGAATTTTTAATGACTACGCCCGTCGTGCTCAATTAATTAAGGAAAAAGATAAAAACCTGGAAGGAAACGATATTCGTGAAGGATTCACCGCAGTGATTTCCGTTCGAATCCCTGAGGAATTTCTTCAGTTTGAAGGTCAGACCAAAAGTAAACTGGGAACTTCAGAAGCACGATCAGCGGTGGACGCTGTAGTGGCTGAACAGTTATCTTATTTTCTTGAAGAAAATCCTGATGTAGCTTCTATGCTCATTAAGAAAGCTGTAAAAGCGAAGGAAGCAAGAGAAGCGGCGCGTAAAGCTCGTGAAGACGCACGATCCGGAAAAAAGAAAAAAAGAAAAGATACTTTGCTCAGTGGGAAGTTAACGCCCGCTCAGTCCAGAAATCCTCAAAAAAATGAACTTTACCTTGTAGAGGGTGATTCTGCAGGAGGTTCTGCTAAGCAGGGACGTGATCGTAAATTCCAGGCGGTTCTCCCTTTAAGAGGAAAAGTTATCAATACTGAAAAAGCGAAGATAGCTGATATCTTTAAAAATGAGGAGATTTCCACCATCATTCATACTATCGGTGCCGGTGTAGGCGGAGACTTTACTCTGGAAGACTGTAACTACGATAAAATTGTCATTATGACGGATGCGGATACAGATGGAGCCCACATTCAAGTCTTACTGCTGACATTCTTTTACCGTTATATGAGGCAGCTGGTCGAAGCAGGGAAAATATTCATTGCTCTTCCGCCGCTTTATAAGGTTTCTAAGGGCAAAGGCAAGAAAGAACAAACCGAATATGCCTGGGATGAAGAAGGAATGCATAAACTTCTTAAAGAGTTTAAGAACGGTTACTCCATTCAGCGTTACAAAGGTCTTGGTGAAATGAATGCTGATCAGCTGTGGGAAACAACGATGAATCCGGAATCCAGAACCTTGATAAGGGTAACAATAGATGATCTGGCACGCGCAGAGAGGCGCGTAACCACATTGATGGGCGATAAAGTAGAACCTCGCCGCAAATGGATTGAATCCAATGTCGCTTTCGGTATGGAAGACGAAGCTAATATTTTGGAAAACGACAAAATTCAAACATAAAAGGGGGATATTCTGTTGGCAGAGGCAGAGAAGTATTTAGATTTACCATTGGAAGAAGTTCTTGGAGATCGTTTTGGACGGTACAGCAAGTATATTATTCAAGAACGTGCTCTTCCCGATGCGAGGGACGGTTTAAAGCCCGTACAGCGTCGTATTTTATATGCAATGCATCAGGAAAGAAATACACATGATAAGGCATACAGGAAGGCGGCTAAAACTGTCGGTACTGTAATTGGTAATTACCATCCGCACGGAGATTCTTCCGTTTATGAAGCGATGGTACGTCTAAGCCAAACGTGGAAATTACGGAAACCTCTCGTGGAAATGCACGGAAATAATGGAAGTGTGGACGGGGATCCGCCAGCCGCTATGCGTTACACCGAAGCCAGACTTTCCGCCATTTCATCAGAACTGCTGCGGGATATTGAAAAAGAAACGGTAGAATTCATCCCAAACTTTGATGACACCATTGAAGAACCGACTGTTCTACCGGCTAAATTTCCAAATCTTCTTGTGAATGGTTCTACAGGTATTTCGGCTGGTTATGCCACCGAAATACCTCCTCATAATCTCGGCGAGGTTATTGATGCAGTTATTATGAAGATTGATAAACCAAATGCAGACGTACCTGAATTAATGACTAAGCTGAAAGGTCCTGATTTCCCAACCGGAGGTACAATTCAGGGTGTGGAAGGCATTCAGAAAGCGTATGAGAACGGGAAAGGAAAGATCGTACTTAGAGGACGAGCAGAAATACAGGAAGTCCGCGGCGGACGTGAGCAGATTGTCATCGACGAAATTCCTTTTGAAGTTAATAAAGCTACCATGGTTAAGCGGATGGATGAACTTCGCATTGATCGCAAAGTAGAGGGTATTTCTGAAGTACGTGACGAAACAGATCGAACAGGTCTCAGGGTCGTTATTGAATTAAAAAAAGACGCTAATAGTGAAGGTGTGCTTAACTATCTTTATAAGCATACAGATCTTCAAATATCATATAGTTTTAATATGGTAGCTATTCATGATCGGACTCCTACACTTCTGAGTTTGCCAACGATGCTGGATGCGTATATATCCCACCAGAAGGAAGTAGTCACCCGTCAGTCCGTCTATGACCTGAACAAAGCTAAAAGGCGGGCGCATATTGTTGAGGGGCTGATCAAAGCCATCTCCATTCTTGATGAAGTCATAGCGACCATTCGCGGCTCTAAAGACAAGCAAGATGCCAAACAGCAATTAATGAATCAGTATTCGTTTACAGAAGCCCAGGCAGAGGCAATTGTCACGCTTCAGCTTTATCGTTTAACGAATACGGATATTACGGCGCTTGAAGCGGAAGCGGACGAGCTGCGCAAACGAATATCTTACTTGGAGAAATTACTTGCCAGTGAACATGAGCTTATGAAAGTTATTAAGTCCGATCTTCGAAGCATGAAAAAACAATACAGCGAAGACCGGAGAACTAATATAGAAAACGAAGTGCAAGAGCTTAAAGTTGATCTTGAAGTAACGGTAGCCAGCGAAGACGTACTTGTTTCTGTTACAAAAGACGGATACCTGAAGCGTACAAGCCTTCGTTCATACGCAGCCTCAAACGGAACAAATTTCGCTTTAAAAGATGGTGACCATCTCTTAAGACTACTTGAAATAAATACAACGGATACTATTTTGTTGTTTACCAATCTCGGTAAATACCTGTTCCTGCCTGTGCATAAACTTCCAGACATCAGGTGGAAGGATTTAGGGCAGTATATTTCGAACATTGTCCAGGTTGAGAAAGATGAGTACATTGTGGAAGCCATCCCGGTCCGCGAGTTCAAGGAAGACCAGTATTTACTTTTCTTCACCAAAAACGGGATGGTAAAGAAAAGTGAATTGAAGTTGTATCAGGCTCAGCGACATTCAAAGGCTCTCGTAGCTATTAATCTAAAAGGAAATGATGAAGTTGTGGATGTCCACGTCACAGATGGTCACTCTGAAATCTTTATTGCCAGTAACAAGGCTTATGGTCTATGGTATTCCGAGGAGGAAGTTAATGCCGTGGGTCAGCGTGCTGCCGGGGTGAAAGCCATTCATTTGAAAGAAGAAGAAGAGGTCATATCAGGGCAGATCTTTCAAAAAGATCAAGACCCTTCCGTGTTTCTTTCTACACATCGTGCTGCAGTTAAACGCATGCGTTTGAAAGAATTTGAAAAGGCTTCTCGTGCTAAACGAGGTGTCATTATGCTGCGTGAATTAAAAAACAATCCTCACCGCCTGATTGATGTTCATCTAGTCCATCGAGATGATCAGGTGATATTGAAAACGGAAAAAGAGGAATCGATTACGCTGAACGTAATGGACTTCAAAGCCAATGACCGTTACAGTAACGGCTCTTATGTTACGGATACAGACCAGAATGGAAAAATATCCGAAGCATGGGTTAAACCTGTGTATGAAAGTCCGTTTCAATCCCAGGATCCAGATAGCAATTAATCAAAAGACAGTCTCTATGGAGGCTGTCTTTTACTATATTCTAAAAGTTCTTTACTTCCAATATTTCCTTAGATTCGTTTGTATTTTCAAAAAATTATGCTAAAATGAGTGTAAGTTCAGCGGATTGGGGATGGTGTATGAGAGATTTAAAAGATGACATAATTCAAACCTCGCTTGAATTATTTGATCGTTATGGTTTTCACGGTGTGAGTGTCAATCAAATTGTAGAATTATCCCGTACGTCTAAAGGCGGTTTTTACCATCACTTCAGCTCGAAAGACGAACTCCTTTTCGTCATTCACGATACCTTTATTACATATGTATTGAAAGAAGCTCAATCAGCCAATGTCATTCACTCATCTCCTGTCAAGAAGATTCAGGCTATCATTCATGCGTTTGTTCAAGTTTTTGATCTCTACAAACCTCATATATCTGTCTTCTATCAGGAGAGCAATTATCTTAAACCTGAATACGAACGACAGATTAAGCAAAAACGTGATGAGTTTAAAAAGATGGTTTTTCAAGTCATCGAAGAAGGACAGGAATCAGGACATTTTCGCAAAGAACTGCCAGTGTCTATTACAGGTATGGCAATACTGGGAATGGTGAATTGGATTTATAAGTGGTATAAACGGGATGGTCCACATTCGATCCATGAGATTTCAGATGTTTTCACGGATCTGATTTTACACTTTTTACTGTCTGGAAAAGAAGAGCCGGATTACTTGAACCAACTGCTCCACGTTCCTTTTTTTTATGAAAATAAGTAAACGCTTTCATTTATTTTTTTGATTACTACCGACCAACCAGTCGGTCTTAATTCCCTGAGGAGGAATCATATGAATTTTGAATTGACGAAAGAACAGGAAATGACTAGAAAAATGGTTCGTGATTTTGCTGAGGAGGTTATTCATCCGCGCGCGGTGGACATTGATACAACAGCGGAATTTCCAGAAGATATTTTTAAGGAGATGGGGAAACTGGGGCTGCTTGGTATTCCATTTCCAGAAGAATATGGAGGATCCGGGGGGGATACGGTTACTTATGCGTTGGCTGTCGAAGAAATTGGTCGTGTCTGCGGTTCTACAGGCCTTAGTTATGCAGCGGCTGTTTCTCTAGGAGCCAGCCCCATTTATTATTTCGGTACAGAAGAACAAAAACAGGAATTCTTAACTCCACTGGCTAAGGGAGAGGCACTCGCTTCTTTTGGACTAACAGAACCGAATGCTGGATCTGATGCAGGAGGAACGAAAACACGAGCTGAACTTAAAGGAGATCATTACGTCATAAACGGAGAAAAGTGCTGGATTACGAATGCGGAATATGCTCGGTCTATTACCGTTACAGCGGTTTCAGGAAAACGGGAAGATGGTAAAAATATTATTTCGGCTTTTATCATCCCTAAGGATACTCCTGGCATGAAAATCAGCAGTCCTTATGAAAAGATGGGCGTACGTGGATCCAACACTTCGGAAATCATCCTGGAAGATGTGAAGGTACCCAAGGAAAACCTGCTTGGAGATCCAGAAAAAGGGTTTAAACAGTTTCTTTACACGCTTGATGGCGGGAGAATTTCCATTGCTGCGCTTGCTGTAGGCATCGCGCAGGCTTCGCTGGATCGTGCTCTTGCCTACGCAAAAGAAAGAAAACAATTTGGCCAGCCAATTTCCAGTTTTCAAGCCATTCAGTTTAAATTAGCGGATATGGCTATGGAAGTGGAACTGGCACGTAATATGGTACTAAAATCCGCCTGGTTAAAAGATCAAGGGAAAAACTTCACGAAAGAATCAGCGTATGCTAAGCTGTTCGCTTCTGAAACCGCTTTCCGATCATCCAATCAAGCCATCCAAATACACGGAGGCTACGGTTATATGAGGGAATATGAAGTAGAGCGTTATCTGCGTGATGCTAAACTGCTTGAAATTGGAGAGGGAACGTCTGAGATTCAACGTTTGGTTATCGCTCGTCAGCTAGGCTGCTAGTAAATAAAGAGGAGGAATTAGTATATGTCTCTTTTGGAAACAACCGTAGGAGAACTTTTAGAGGAACAGGCTCGTCAATTTCCTGATCAGGAAGCTTTTGTTTACCCTGAGAAGAAGCTACGAAAAACCTATAAGGAATTTAACGACATGGCTGATGAAACAGCTAAAGGCCTCATGGCATTAGGGGTAGAAAAAGGGGAACACGTAGCTATATGGTCTGATAATAAGCCGGAGTGGCTTCTTTCCCAGTTTGCCACAGGAAAAATGGGCGGCGTTCTTGTTACGGTAAATACAAATTACAGAGCACAGGAACTCGAATACCTTTTAAAACAATCAGATGCGACCACTTTAATACTAGCGGAAGATTTTAGAGGCACCTCTTATATTGATATTTTGAAAGAGATCTGCCCAGAGCTTTCCTCCTCATTAAAAGGAGATCTCCAAAGCGAGCGGCTTCCTCGTCTGAAAAATATCATTACCTTAAGCGATAAGGAACATCCAGGTTGCTACACGTGGAATGACTTAATTGATATGAGCCGATCAACTAGTGATGAAAAACTAGAAGAACGTAAAAGATCTCTATCTTACAAAGATGTAATCAACATGCAGTACACGTCAGGAACCACAGGCTTTCCTAAAGGTGTGATGCTGAGCCACTATAATATCGTCAACAATGGCAATCAGGTAGCGGACTGCATGAGGCTTACCAATGAAGATCGCCTGTGCATTCCTGTTCCCTTTTTCCATTGTTTCGGCTGTGTGCTGGGAACGCTAGCTGCGGTATCTAAAGGAGCCACCATGGTTATCCTTGAGCAATTTGAACCTTTACAGGTTTTAAAGGCGGTAAAAGAAGAAGCATGTACAGCGCTTCATGGAGTGCCTACGATGTTTATTGCCGAGCTCAATCATCCTGAGTTTAAAGACTGGAAACCGAGCACACTGCGCACAGGTATTATGGCAGGATCCACCTGTCCAATGGAAGTCATGAAAAGTGTGATCGAGGATATGGGTGCAGAGGAAATTACCATTGCCTATGGGCAAACGGAATCCTCTCCCGTTATTACCCAGACAAAGGCGGATGATCCGATTGAACTTCGTGTTTCCAGTGTCGGAAAGGCACATCCAAACGTCGAAGTAAAAATCATTGATCCGGCTATTGGGGATGAAGCAGAAGCGGGAATACCTGGAGAACTCTGCACACGGGGTTATCTCGTTATGGAAGGTTATTACAAAAACCAGGAAGCTACAGAAACAGCCATTGATCCAGAAGGATGGCTTCATACGGGTGATATCGCCGTGATGGATGAGGATGGCTATATTGAGATTACCGGGCGCATGAAAGATATGATCATTCGTGGCGGAGAAAACGTATATCCACGCGAAATTGAAGAGTTCTTATATCAACATCCAGATGTGCTGGATGTTCAAGTGGTCGGTGTTCCCGATCAGAAATACGGAGAAGAGATCATGGCCTGGATCATTCCTAAGGAAGGAAAGTCAATCGAAGAAGACGATATCCGCGAATTTTGTGAAGGTCAAATTTCCAAGCATAAAATTCCAAGATACATCATGTTTACGGATGAGTATCCAATGACCGCGAGCGGGAAAATTCAAAAGTTTAAACTGAGGGAAGATGCGCTGGACATGATGGATTTGAAATCGTAAAAAAGGAGTGGAGAATGGTGTTTACGAAAATACTTATTGCCAATCGAGGAGAAATAGCAGCTCGTGTCATACGTACGTGCAAACAGATGAATATTAGTACCGTGGCTGTCTATTCAGAGGCTGACCAGGAGGCTCCTTATGTAACAGAAGCGGATGAAAGTTACCTAATAGGTAAACCAAGAGTCAACGAATCCTATTTGAACATCGATAAGATTTTGAAAGTTGCCAAGGAATCCGGTGCAGAGGCCATTCATCCAGGCTACGGGCTTCTTAGTGAAAGTGCTGAGTTTGCTGATAAAGTAACTCAAGCTGGGCTTGTATTTATAGGACCAAGACCAGAAGTCATTGCTAAGATGGGGGACAAAATTGCGGCTCGTCATGAGATGAGTCAGGCTGGTGTCCCGATCGTACCCGGGACGGATGAAGCGGTAGCATCTGCTGAAGCCGCCTTATCTACCGCTCAATCATTTGGTTATCCCGTCATGTTAAAAGCGGCAGCAGGTGGAGGCGGCATAGGGATGCAGGCCGTGTACTCGGATGAAGAACTTGAGAAAGCCTTTGAAGGGAATTCCAAGCGTGCCGAGACGTTTTTCGGGGACGGGAAAATGTTTATTGAAAAATTAATCGAAAATCCAAGGCACATCGAAATGCAAGTACTTGCTGACCATCATGGTAATGCTGTGCATCTATTTGAAAGAGAATGTTCGATTCAAAGACGACACCAAAAAGTGGTGGAAGAAGCTCCCTCACCGGTACTTTCTGAGGAAACACGACGTCAAATGGGGGAAAGCGCATTAAAAGCAGTAGAAAGACTTGGTTATTCCAATGCAGGAACCATAGAATTTTTGGTAGACGAACAGGAAAACTATTATTTTCTTGAAATGAATACACGCCTTCAAGTAGAGCACCCCGTAACAGAAGAAATTACAGGTGTAGATCTTGTCGAGCAGCAGTTAAGAGTCGCTTCGAATGAGATTCTTTCTCTTAAACAAGAAGATCTTTCGATTCAAGGCCATGCGATTGAAGTTCGAATTTATGCGGAGGATCCGAATACCTTTTACCCTTCTCCGGGCCAGCTTACAAAACTGGAATTGCCGGAAGGTGAAAACATCCGACATGAACTGGCTGTAAATGGAAGTTCGAAGGTTACCCCTTTTTATGACCCTATGATTGCGAAGCTGGTGGTACATGGCGAGACAAGAGAGCAGGCGATTGATCTGATGGCAAAGGCTCTCCATAAATATGAAATTGAAGGAATTAAATCGAACTTAACCATGTTAAAAAGAATTATTACTCACGACCAATTTAAAAAAGGAAATACAAAAACAACCTTTATCCAGGATTATTACTTACCTACGTTAACCAACCAATAAGGAGAGATGAATCATGAATGAAGTAAAAGCATCAATGGCAGGAAGTGTATGGAAATTAGTCGTTCAACAGGGCGAAGAAGTCAATGAAGGGCAGGACATTGCTATTTTAGAATCTATGAAAATGGAAATACCCATTCCTTCAGAAGCTTCAGGAAGTGTGAAAGAACTGAAGGTCAGTGAGGGTGATTTTGTAAATGAAGGCGACGTTATCGCCATTATAGAATAACAGGAGCGGATATTATGCTGGATTTACCAGAAGAAGTGACGATCAAAGAGGTTGGTCCCCGGGATGGACTGCAGAATGAGTCCAGGGAAGTTCCGACAGAAGATAAAATTTCCTGGATAAATCAATTGTCAGAAGCCGGTTATTCCTACATTGAATTCAGTTCTTTCGTCCATCCGAAATGGATCCCGCAGTTAAAGGATGCGAAACAAGTAGCTTCATCTATTGAGAGAAAACCTGATATAACATACGCAGCACTGGTACCTAATATGAAAGGGCTTGAAGCTGCGCTGGAAACAGACGTAGATGAAGTATCCGTGTTCATGTCAGCCAGTGAAAGCCATAATAAAAAAAATATAAACAAGTCGATTAAAGAAACTTATCCTGTCCTGAGAGAGGTCGTTAAGGAAGCGAAAGATGCTGGGAAAACGGTCCGCGGCTATGTATCGACCGTCTTTGGTTGTCCTTATGAAGGGAATATTCCGATTGAACAGGTCATAGATGTCAGCAAGCATATGCTTGATATGGGCATAGATGAACTTTCTTTAGGGGATACCATCGGGGTTGCCAATCCTAAACAGGTGGACAAGGCTTTACATGAAATTCAGAAGCAGTTATCCTTCAAGGATTTAGCTATGCATTTTCATAATACGAGAGGAATGGCTCTAGCGAATGTTCTTGTGTCGTTAAATCATGGGATTACCACGTTTGACAGTTCTCTCGGTGGACTTGGAGGCTGTCCTTATGCTAAGGGTGCTTCAGGCAATCTTGCTACCGAGGACCTCGTTCATATGCTGCACCAGATGGATGTATCGACGGGAATAGATGAACACAAACTCAGACAGGCCGCTTCATTTATTCAAGATACATTAAATAAACCGCTAGCCAGTCACGTGATGCAAATAGAAAGATCAAGGTGAGAAAGGAGGCTGTGAGATGAGCGAACTTGTTACGTTAAAAGAGGTAAATGAGCATGTATTATTACTAACTTTAAATCGGCCCGAAGCGGCAAATGCTCTTTCCAGGGAATTATTGGATCAGTTAGCAGCTCGAGCAAAAGAAGTTAATCAGCGGACCGACGTGAGGGCAGTATTGATTACTGGAAGCGGCACGAAAGTGTTTTGCGCTGGCGCTGACTTAAAGGAACGCGCGGATATGTCCGAGCAGGAAGTTATTCAAACGGTTGAAAAAATCGGTGCTACCATCCAATTGATTGAACAAATCTCCGTGCCTACCATCGCCGTGATTAATGGGGTCGCTTTTGGAGGAGGGCTTGAACTTGCTTTAGCTTGTGATTTGCGCATCATGAGTAATTCAGCAAGAGCGGGGCTGACTGAAACCTCTCTTGGAATTATACCTGGAGCGGGAGGCACCCAGCGACTCAGCCGGTTAATTGGACTCGGAAAAGCGAAAGCAATGATCTACACAGCACGCCCAATCGAAGCTCAGAGGGCCCATGCGATCGGACTTGCGGAATATGTCTACGAGCCTCAATTACTGTTAGAAGAAGCAAAGGATATTGCGTTCTCCATTGCACGCAATGCACCTATTGCGCTTAGACAGGCTAAAAAAGCTATACATGATGGATATGATAAGGAATTATCTGCAGGGCTTCAAATTGAAAAGGAATGCTATCAAAAGACGATTGACACGGAAGACCGTTTGGAAGGCCTGAAAGCATTTAAAGAGAAAAGGAAACCAGATTATAAAGGAAAATAAGGAGGGGAAAAAATGGCGAAGGATCAGACGCTAGAAGAAAAAAGAAAGCATATTTCCTCGGGTGGAGCAGAAAAGTATCATGCTAAAAATGCAGAAAAAGGAAAAATGTTTGTACGAGAGCGCCTTCAGTTATTATTCGACGATGATATGAATATTGAAGATGCCTTTTTTGCCAACAATCAGGACGATAAACTTCCTGCTGATGGTGTGGTCACAGGCATAGGTAAAATCAATGGAGAACAGGTTTGTGTCATGGCCAATGATTCTACTGTCAAAGCAGGATCGTGGGGAGCGCGGACTGTTGAAAAAATCATTCGAATCCAAGAAACAGCTATGAAACTGCAACTTCCGATGCTTTACCTCGTAGATTCAGCTGGAGCGAGAATCACCGATCAAGTAGACATGTTTCCCAATCGAAGGGGAGCCGGCCGAATTTTTCATAACCAGATAAAGTTATCCGGACGGGTTCCTCAAGTCTGTTTGTTATTCGGACCCTCAGCCGCTGGAGGAGCTTACATACCTGCTTTTTGCGACATCGTAGTCATGGTCGATGGGAATGCTTCGATGTATCTGGGGTCACCGAGAATGGCGGAGAAAGTGATTGGAGAAAAAGTCTCCCTTGAAGAGATGGGAGGCGCAAAAATGCATTGCTCCGTTTCGGGATGTGGAGACGTACTTGCTAAGGATGAGCAGGAAGCTATATCATTCGCACGGAAGTACATGAGCTATTTCCCGGCGAATTATCGAAAAGCTCCGGCTCAAAAAGAAAGTATTGACCCTGTAGCATTTGAAAAGTCCATAGAAGAATTAATTCCAGAAAATCAGAATGCCCCTTTTGATATGTACCAGTTAATTGACCGTATTATAGACGAAGATTCTTTTTGCGAAGTTAAAAAGAAATTCGCTCCGGAACTTATTACCGGTTTATCGAGAATAGACGGTCGTGTGGTCGGTATCATTGCTAACCAGCCCAGAGCGAAAGGAGGGGTTCTATTTCCGGACTCGGCCGATAAATCCGCTAAATTTATTCAGCTTTGTGATGCCTTTAATATCCCTTTATTATTCCTCGTAGATATTCCAGGATTCATGATTGGAACGAAGGTGGAACGCGCAGGTATTATTCGCCACGGAGCCAAAATGTTATCAGCCATGAGTGAAGCGACCGTCCCTAAGATCTCCGTTATTGTAAGGAAAGCTTACGGTGCAGGACTTTATGCTATGGCAGGTCCTGCCTTTGAGCCGGATGCATGTATAGCCCTTCCGACAGCTCAAATTGCTGTTATGGGTCCTGAAGCGGCTGTGAACGCGGTATATGCGAACAAAATAGCTGAACTTCCTGAAGAAGAAAGACCCGCGTTTATTAAAGAGAAACACGAAGAATACAAAGAAAATATCGATATTTATCGCTTAGCTTCTGAGCTGGTGATCGATGATATTATTCAGCCAGACCGGCTGCGAGAAGAACTTTCTATTCGATATGAAGCTTACCAGAGCAAAGATGTAACTTTCACGGAAAGAAAACACGGAGTCTATCCCGTATAAAAAACATCTCCTGATCAAGTAGATCAGGAGATGTTTTTCTATTTAGGTAGAAGGAGTAGAATTTTTACCGATCCTTTGTATTTGTTCTATAGTGTTCGGGTTTTCAAGAGCACTCAAATCTCCTGCAGGTTTATCTAAATAAGCAGATTTGATAGCCCTTCTCATTACTTTTGCATTTCTCGTTTTAGGCAGATCATCAACAATGTAGACTTTTTTTGGAGCCAGAGCTTTTCCTAACTTATGAGCTAAGTGGCTTTTAAATTCACTTACCAGTTCCTCTGAACCTTTAGTGTCGGGATGAAGTACGACAAATGCTACTGCTTCTTCACCTTTGACTTCATGAGGAACGCCGATCACTCCCGCTTCAGTAATAGAAGGATGTTCAACCAGTACTGATTCAACCTCTGCGGGACCGAGACGCTTACCAGCTACATTAAGGACATCATCGGAGCGGCCTGTTATTGTATAAAAACCTTCATCATCCAGAATGACCCAGTCACCGTGGACCCAGGTGTTTTTGAAGCGGTTCCAATAGGTCTCTTCATAACGTTTATTTTCATTATAGAAACCACTGGTCATACCTACCCAGGGTTTCCGTAACACTAATTCACCCACTTGATTCTTGAGGGAATCTCCTGTTTCATCAAAAACATCTGCGTCCATACCGGGTAATGCAGCATTGAATGTAACCGGCTGAATAGGCTTTATCAGCACATTCCCTAGGATACCGCCAGAAATTTCAGTACCGCCAGAATAGTTAAAGATAGGGACGTTCGAGTTGCCTGCCTGCTTGAAAAGCCAGCGCCATGGTTCTGGGTTCCATGGCTCTCCAGTGGAGCCGATTAGTTTAAGGGAGCTTAAGTTATGCTTTTGAATCCATTCTTCACCATGCTTCATCATGGATCGAACAAGAGTAGGAGAGATACCTAAATGGGTTACATTATATTTTTCTACTAAACTCCATAAACGATCGGGCTCAGGAAAATCAGGAGTGCCTTCAAACATGACTATAGATGAACCGTTAACCAGGCCGCCATAAACTAGAAAGGGGCCCATCATCCATCCCATATCCGTGTACCAAAATAGAGTGTCCTCGCTCGTAACATCCATGCATACTCCAGCATCAAATGCTGCTTTTGTTGGAAAGCCTGTATGCGTATGCACAGCCCCTTTTGGTCTCCCAGTGGTGCCGGAAGTATAAATAATCATAAAAGGATCATAAGCTTCCATACTTTCCGTTTTGAAAACGGTTTCATTTTGGAGTAGACTCGACCACGGTGTATCTCTGTATTCATTCCAATCAATTTCACAGTCAGCACGCTCTACTACAATTACATGTTCTAAAGAAGGGCATTGATCACAGGCAAGGTCTGCTTCCATTTTCATCGGAATGGTCTTTCCTCTTCTAAAGAATCCGTCTGCTGTAATAAGAGCTTTGGAGCGGGCAGCCTGAATCCTTGTAGCAATCGCATCTGCTTTATAGCCTGAAAAGGCAGGAGAGAATATTGCACCAATTTTTGAGATGGCAAGCATTGAAATGAGTGTTTCCGGGATCATAGGCATATAAAGCGTAATAATATCTCCTTTGCCAATACCCAGATTGTGTAATCCATTGGCGACACGATTTACTTCCTGTAATAACTCTTCATAAGTAAATTGAACTGTATCTCCGTTGTCACCCTCCCAGTAAAGCGCAACAGCGTCCTTTTTGTTGTCACTCAATGCCCATTTATCGAGAGCGTTGTGAGCTACATTCATCTTTCCTCCGGTAAACCACTTAGGATAAGCTATTCCCCTGGATAAATCCACCGTTTTTTCATACGATTGATCCCATTCTATTCCTAATTCTTTCAAGGCTTCATCCCAGAACCATTCTATATCTTCAATGGATTCTTTGTGAAAAGCATCATAATTTTCGTATCCTAGTTTTTGCATCCATTGAAATAGACGTGTACTTTTAATTTGACTTTCCGAGGGAACCCAGGCTTTTTCATATGTATTCATGTAGATCTTCGCCTCCAGTTTAATATACTTTAATCTCACCTTCTATTATACCGGAGTTGGAGCCTTTAATGAATGATTGTACTTTTTTCACAATGGCGATTCGTGGTGTGAAAACATTCATAGAAAGTGTATTCTATAAAATTTTGGTAATAATAACGTTCAAAGATTAGGGTGTATAAAATTTGTAAAAAGATATTGCTTCGTATGAAAAATTCCCTTAATTTGGGCATCAGACACCAAATGAGTAAAATATCGACTTCTTTCGACCTACTTTAACAATTAATTAATTGTTTCAAACTTGAATTAATGGTAAAGTCAAAATCGGAGATACTCATCACTGTTGTAGAATAAGGCTCGAGAGCCCGCATTAAAACATTACCATTCATTAAGAAAAGAATGTTATTCTATAATGGGAATACGATAAGGCTAGATGTAACTAGGAGGTAGATTATGAGAATTATTGTAGCAGGAGGAGACGGTTTTTGCGGTTGGCCAACGGCATTATACCTTTCCAAACAAGGACACGATGTAACTATTGTTGATAATTTAGCACGCAGAAAAATCGACGAAGAACTACATTCCAATTCAGTAACTCCCATAGCATCATTAGAAGACCGAGTAGCTAAGTGGAAAGAAGTGACGGGTAATGAAATTCGTACGTTCATTGGCGATTTAAATCACTATGACTTCTTAAGAGAAGTATTCCGCCAGGTAAAGCCTGAAGCATTCGTTCACTTTGCTGAACAGCGTTCAGCTCCATATTCCATGATAGATCGTGAGCACGCTGCTTATACACAAACTAATAATGTTATTGGAAACTTGAATGTACTATATGCCATTAAAGAATTTGCTCCGGAGTGCCATTTAATTAAATTGGGTACGATGGGAGAATACGGAACTCCAAATATTGATATTGAAGAAGGATATATAGAAATAGAGCATAAGGGAAGAAAAGATACGCTTCCTTACCCTAAACAGCCTGGTTCCTTCTATCATCTTTCCAAAGTTCATGACAGCCACAATATTATGTTTGCTTGTAAGATCTGGGGTATCCGTGCGACAGACCTTAACCAGGGAATCGTGTATGGACTACATACAGAAGAAACAAAACTTGATCCAATGCTAGTTAACCGCGTGGATTATGATGGAGTATTTGGTACAGCCCTGAATCGTTTCGTTAATCAGGCAGCCATCGGGCATGACATTACCGTTTATGGTTCAGGGGGGCAGACGAGAGCTTTTCTTAACATTGAAGATACTGTCCGTTGTGTAGAAATTGCTGCAGAAAACCCGGCTGACAATGGAGAATTCCGTGTATTTAACCAGTTTACTGAATGGTTCTCAGTACAGGAATTAGCTGACCGTGTACAAAAGATTGCTCACGAAGAAGGCTTGGATACTCAAGTTAAGAAAATTGAGAACCCGAGAATTGAGAATGAAGACCATTACTATAATGCAGTTAACACGAAACTTCGTGATCTCGGCTTAGAACCTCATTTATTAACAGATGACGTTATTCGAGATATTCTGCGTACAGCGGTTGAACACAAAGACCGTATTATTGCTGAAAACGTATTACCATCAATCACTTGGAAGTAAGGAGTTTTCCACTTTGAAGATCGCCATCATTACTGAAACATTCCTCCCATCAACAGATGGAGTGGTAACCAGACTGAAGGAAGCCATCAAATACCTGCAAAGTCAAGAACATCAAGTGGTCGTGATAGCTCCAGACCTTGGTGTGAAGGAGTATGAAGGTGCGATTGTAGAAGGGGTTAAAGCAACAACATTGCCTTTTTATCGTTCGAAAGAGTTCTCCTTACCTCAGCGGAAGGTAAAAGACTTACTGCAAAAACATAATCCGGATCTTGTCCATGTAGTTAACCCGGCTATCGTTGGGGTGTCAGGAGTGTATTACGCAAATAAGCTTAATTATCCGTTAATTGCTTCTTATCACACGCATGTACCAAAGTATCTGGACTTTTATCGACTGTATCCCTTCAAGCCTCTGGTGTGGTGGTATTTCCGTAAACTTCACAATTATGCGAACGTTAACTTATGCACATCTAAAGCAATCAAGAGTGAGCTGGATGATAAGAATTTCCATAATGTGAATGTTTGGGACCGCGGGGTTGCAGTAGATCATTACCATCCTAAGCATAAGACAAAAGAAATGCGTGAGCGTCTTTCTGGCGGAAAACCTGAGAATAAACTACTCGTATTTGTCGGTCGTTTAGCACCCGAAAAAGAAATTCACAAAATCAGACCATTGCTTGATCAAAGGGAAGACTTATCCTTAGCTATTGTGGGGGATGGCCCTGTTAAGGATGAACTTGAATACACCTTTGAGGGCACTAATACAGTCTTTACTGGTCTTTTACACGGGGAAGAGCTCAGGGAAGCATTTTCTTCATCAGACGCACTGATCTTTCCATCAGTAACGGAGACTTTAGGCCTCGTGATCTTAGAATCCATGGCTTCAGGGCTTCCAGTTATTGCTGCAAAAAGCGGTCCTACGATGGAACAGGTGGAAGACGGTAAAACAGGCATACTTTTTGAAAATGAAAATACAGATAGTATGATCAATGCCATTAATCGTCTCGAAGATGAAGTCCTTTACAAATCTCTATGTAAAAATGCAAGAGCCGAAGCAGAAAAACACAGCTGGCAAAAACCCTCTGAACAGATACTCGATTATTATAATGAAACTTTACGTGTATTTGAAGAAAGCAAAGAGTACACGCCAAAAAAATCAAAGTTTAAAGTCACAGAGTAAATGCTCTGTGACTTTTCATTTTAACAGATTATTTCCAAAAAATAGAAGAGTTAGATTCTACATATTACTTAGTAGTAACTCCGAATACATAACAAAATACAACCATTAACAAACGTTCTTAATAAAGAATTCATTCTACCAAAGGCTAATTTATCGATTTCCAACTTAAAACTTAGTAGCAACTCCAACTACAAATAAAAAATAAAATTCATT
>NZ_JBAPTY010000126.1:0-10169 GCF_049282395.1 Halobacillus sp.
TTTTTTAGCTTTTTGTTCAAATTGGGAATCTGGCTGCTGATCGGCGATGTCCTCCGTCAAACCTTGAGGGTTCACCGTTTTAGGAGCCTTTCTTTTATTGGCATTACTTTTCTTGCTCATCGTTTAACACCTCCATCTATAGTTTGGATGATAAAAATAATTTTATCCAAGCTCTAATTTTTCATTTAAAGGACGTCGAATGAATTTAAATAAAGGAGCAGAAACTAATAGCAAGTAAAGGAGGTATTTATCTTGAGTAAAAAACAAAAAATAGAAGAAATAGCTGAACGTAGTTATGAGCCGGCTGATTAC
Source organism: Halobacillus sp. (assembly GCF_049282395.1). Lineage (NCBI taxonomy): Bacteria > Bacillati > Bacillota > Bacilli > Caryophanales > Bacillaceae > Halobacillus > Halobacillus sp. The sequence goes on from NZ_JBAPTY010000126.1 coordinate 313, forward strand.
GAAAAAAATGATGAGACATCGCAGGGGCTTTCGGTCACTCACGAACAAGTTTCGGACACGATGACAGAAGGATCGATCGACGGTAACATTGATCAATTAGACCAGGATGGAAATTTAATCAGTCACGAAGGCAAACCTCTTTCACGAGAGCGTTTTTCTAAGTATAAGAAATAAGGAGTTATTTATATGGCAAGAAACAATAAAATATTAGTTCCAGAGGCACAAAAAGGCCTGGATGATTTGAAGCAAAGACTGCTGAAAAGCCAGACTCCTGAAAATGCAAAGTTTGAAGTCGCAGAAGAAAAAGGCATACCATTAAACCGATTTGATAACGGAAACTTAAGTACACGAGACGCTGGCCGGATCGGCGGAACAATCGGGGGACAAATGGTAAAAGAATTAGTTAGACAAGCTCAGAAGGAACTTATGGAAAAAAATAATTAGTGCTCAAATAAGAAAGCAGGGAGAAAAAAACTTCCTGCTTTTTTATTTGAGCACTAAAATGATATAGTGGCATAAATTTAGAATGAACAAGCAAAGTTCATTCTTTTATTAAGAAATCCGGTATAATAGGAAGTAATAAATAAACGTTTTTCCATAGAGGGGATACTATGAAAAAGATAGAAGATTTGGTCGATGAAATTGTGTTTAAAGATAACCGTATTGTAAGTTTTCCGGTTGAACTCGAGTGTGTAGGTCAGGGGCGCAGTGCGGCCGTTTTTAAAATGAGGAAAATCAATCAGGTGATCAAAGTCTTTTATCCTTCTCATAAGCATTTAGCATTCAGAGAAGCGGAGGTTTATAATCGTTTATCCAACCGAGTATTTTTTCCACATTTAATTGAAGTTGGAGATGGCTATTTAATCATGGAGTATGTGGAAGGTATAACTTTTTATGACTGTCTTACAACTGGAAAGCGTATTACTCCAGAGATGGTACGTAAAGTTGATGAAGTATTAACATATGTGAGGAGTCGGGGCTTAACACCGAGTGATATACATCTGAGAAATATTATGCTAACCAGAAATAACGAAGTAGTACTAATTGATGTGGTAAGGTTCACTCAACCTTATGAATGTCAGTACTGGCCTGATTTGAAGAAAGCATTCTATAAGTTTTACTTGAGAAAGTTTTTCCCTAAGCGATTTCCTAAATTATTTATAGAATTAATAATACTGTTGTACCGGAAACGTTTGTTATCCATTTAGGAGGAAAAGGCTTTAGGGAGCATGGGGAATATCCTTAGGGTAAACATACACAGGACGATCTTTTTATTGGAGAAAGAGCCGCTTTTTCCGGACCCCTTTCTCCTTCATGAACCAATATTTCAAGTCTTTTCTTCTAATATGGAGCCATGGATGTTTCCTTTGGCTTTCATATATGAGATTGAGCAGTTATTGAAAATCTCTGGCGTGTCCAGGTTTACTACATGCCCGGAATTAGGAATGAAAAGGCATGTTGTATTAGGTATATTCTTTACATCCTTCCAAGTATCTTTTTTAAACATGCGGTCTCCGCTACCCATGAGGTAAAGTTTAGGAATAGACCCAGCCGCTTTTTCCACGTCTTCAAAAGTAGTGTCTACCGTAGGGGCTATATCATACCAACCTAAAAATTCTGCTCGTTTCATTTGAGAAGCTTCTTTTATAAAAGCATTCCTAGATTCTTTGTGGTTTTTTCTGGGCATCAGCACTCGTGCAAACAAAGAATACAGCCATAAGTATGGCATCACATTCTTGGCCAGCTTCCCAAAAGCAAGAAGCAGCCTGGATATAAGGTTAACTTTTGTTATGGCTCCTCCCAATACGGCAGTTTCTACGCGATTAGGGGCCATGGATAGCAACTGGTGAATGATAACCGTTCCAAGAGACACCCCAACGAAATGCGCTTTCTTAATTCGTAATTGATCCATAACCTCAATAATATCATTCGCCGCCTCTTTAAAAGAAAATGAGCTTGAGTTTGAATAAACACTTGGGGATCCCTTATGTCCTCGCAGATGTAGAGCGACTACATTAAAATGTTTTTTATATTCTTTAATTTGAGGAAAGAAGATGTTGGCACTTCCACCTATTCCATGAAGTAGAAGTACATATGGTTTTGTATGTTCTTCACTAAATACTTTATATTCTAACAAGTTTACACCTCTATTTATTAAGAAGACTCAGTCGCAATAAAAGCCATTTGATTGGCTTCTTTATATCAAATTTCAAAGATTATACCATGAGACCGGTCTCTGCTTTCCATACTATTTCTTTTAAGATTGAAAATGGCTTTCAACGGACTTCTCCATTTTCAATCCCATTTCATATTTTTACCACTCATTTGCTGATTAAACTAGGCAATATAGATTTTAATTATTGGGTTAAATGTCAGGCTGTGCAGGTATTCAATTCTTTGCTTTCTTAACACATATACCCGCTTCTCCTCTATTAAATTCAGCTTAATGAACATTCACGCAGTTCCTCAGATAAAAGGGGGAGCTTTCCCTGTATTAGAGCCTTCAGCTTGACTCTTACAAGCAGAAAGCTGGATAGTGTTATTGGTTGTTTTCCTGCTTGAGTTAGAAGGTAGAGGTAATGGATGTAGTTTAAACGCTGAAAGAAGAAGCATTGTGAGTTCTTGTTAAAGATAAAGTCTGGCACAACAAATGGCTTCGTTTAATATCTTTAAAACTGATCCTGCCTCAAAGAGGGGCTGGATCACGTCATCTTCCGTTCCTAACCGGAAGAATAACTTGAAAAAACTCTTCCTTTGATAACTTCACATTATTTTAATATAAGGTGCAGCCTGCAAATTCTTTTCTATTAATCATTCTGTCTCCATTAGCTTTCTTATGTTTTACAGCTCAACTTAAGGGGAAACCATCCATATATGAAAGGTGGAATAAAGAAATGACACAACATCGTTTAAGTAATGTAGAAGTAGGTCAAAACTATTTAGCAAAAGAATTAGACAGCTTTGTTTCTACAACCGATGTGGTTGTTCTATCAAACAATGAATCACAATTGTTTACTGATCCAGAGCGCCAATATAAAGTTGTGGATGTATTTGAAGGATTCTTTGAACATTCTGCTGAGGACGGAGAAAAATACTTCCGTGAGAAAAAAGCTTATATAGTTGAAAAGGTATAATGATTACACCTCGGGTACTCCAGAATATAGGAGACCGGAGGTGTTTTTAATATCTGAGTTTCATTAGAATCGTCTTTATACTCTCATCCTCCATGAGAGTGTTTTCATATTTTTTTGTAATTTCGGTAAGGGCTACGTCGTGGTAAAAGAATTCAGTGAAAAATTTAACAAGAGATCTGGATAGTGTTTGTATCCCCTGCCACTCTCCCTGCTCAATCCCTGCGAACAATATCTCCTTTTCATCAACTATCAACAATTGATATTTTTCAAGAGCTTCATGACCTTCATTCGGTATTAATACATGAGTTTGTGGTATGGAACTCTCCAGTTCCCCCACAGACAGCATTTCTACTGTAACGCCTTCGTTTTTTTTCTGTTCAAGCAATGGAGTGAGAGCCTTCAAATGATCATTCCAACCTGATATGTAAATGCTGGAGTTCGCATTCTCCGTTAATTCTTTTGTTAAAGACAAGATTGTTCTGCTATTTTTTACCGTCCATACACGATCGTCCACCGGAGGGGAAGTGTATTCTTTATTCCTCAGATCTTCCACATTAGCTTCAAACTCGGATGTCAGGTTTTCAATAATAGTTTCAAGCGGAACAGCATTATAAAGTTTTTTCCGATCAGTAGAGGAACTTAAGATTAGCCCTTTCTCAACCATTCGATTCAGCACTTCATAGACTTTTGACTTGGGAACTTGAGAAAATCTAACAATTGTGCTTGCGTCCATGGGCTGATGACTTGCAGATAATACTTCAAAAACTTGGCTTTCGTATTGAGTAAAACCGAATTTTTGTAACATAATAGATTCCCCTTGTCCATAACTTCTTGCTTAAAGAATACATGGAATAAGTTGTTGCGTAAAATATACTAGCATATTTTCTCTTGTTTTTGTAAAGGTAAGTGGTTACTATTGTAGTGGTAACCTAATTGGAGAGGGTTTTAGACGAATGAACAAAAAAGTGTATATGCTGGCTATCGTTGCTTTTGTAGTCGGTACGGTTGAATTGATTATAGGCGGCACCTTAGACCTGGTTGCTGCTGATTTACGTATTTCTTTGGGACAAGCCGGATTATTAATTACAATCTTTTCGCTTGTTTTTGCTTTGGCTTCGCCCGTACTTTTAACAGCGACAGCCAAAATTGAAAGAAAACAGTTAATGTTATGGACATTATTCATCTTTTTTACAGGAAATATGATAGCTTTCTGGAGTCCCTCTTACGCTGTTCTTATGGCGGCAAGGGTGCTGACGGCAGCAAGCGGTTCCTTGTTAGTGGTGCTGGGCGTTACAATTGCGTCTGCTATTGTGGAGAATCAATATCGGGGACGTGCTATCGGCATTATTTTTATGGGAATTAGCGGATCATTGGTTTTGGGCGTGCCAATAGGTCTAACCATTGGTAATGCGTTTGGGTGGCGAGTTCCTTTCTTGCTTATATCTATCCTTACGTTAGTCTCTATGATTGCTGTGGCATTTACTTTGGAACGAATTAAGCCTAAGCCCGTGATTTCTATTAAGGAACAGATCCACTCTTTGAAAGATAAGAAAATTTTTTCTGCCCAGTTGACCTCCTTTTTGTTTTTAACAGGTCATCTGACCTTATATGCGTATCTGACACCTTTTTTAAAGACGACTTTAGGGCTGGATCCAGCATGGGTAAGTATTGCTTACTTTATTTTTGGAGTGGCAGCAGTGTCAGGCGGAGGTATAGGAGGCATGGCCGCAGATAAATGGGGAGCGGAAAAGAGCATTATAGGTATTATTGTTTTGTTTGCTATAGCAATCTTTATCATTCCTTATGTTACTTTTTCATTACCTTTATTCTTGATTGTCATGGTCTTCTGGAGTTCTCTAAGCTGGGCAATCACTCCAGCTCAGCAAAGTTATCTCGTAGTTACTGCCCCTGAAACCTCTGATATCCAGCAAAGTTTGAACAACTCTGCGCTTCATTTAGGAATTGCTTTAGGTTCAACTATAGGTGGTATCGTTATTGAACAGAGTTCAGTTATTCATAACGCTACTGTTGGTGGACTTTTTGTTCTTCTTGCTCTAGCTTCTAGCTGTTTCTCAATTACCAGAGGCATTTCGAAAACACAGACCATCCAACAGCATTGATATGGAAAGAAATAGTACCTCAGGTCATCCAAAAAAATGGATGGTCCTGGGGTTTTTTTATTTCATTTTAATATGACCAGAGAATAGTAAAGATTTTAGTTGTAAATAATAGAAATGATCAACTAAAAGGAGGGTATTGCTAATGGGAAGAGATGAACACAACAGCGGAAAAGGGAAGAGAAAACAACGACTTCCTCAAACACCTACAGATCAGAAGCACCCGGGTATTGACGTTGAATTTTCTGAAGAGATTGCCGATCGCGAAGATATGGAAGCTCTAGAAAGAAGTAAAGCAGCTGACCGTCGCGCTCACAAAAAATCAAATAAATAAATGTCATATACTGTTACCTCAGGTCATCCAAATGTTGGATGATCTGAGGTAGCTATCAAGCTGAATTTAGTTAAAACTGTAAAGAGTATTTGTACAGTTGAAATTGTTTGAACTTGAAATTGTTTATGCTATAATATGAAAATATAATCAAGACTAAAGTCATCAGGGAATATACTAAAGGAGGATTTTAATGAGTAATTTACGTAAATGGCTACCTGCATTATTCTTAGGTATCGTGCTTGTACTTGCCGCTTGTGGTGGAGGAGACGACTCCGAGAACGCTGAAGGTGGAAATGGTGATGGTGGATCAGATAACGGTGAATCTACTGAAGAAAAAGGTTCTATCAGTATTGGTATGAACAACTGGGCTGAAAACGTAGCCGTATCAAATATGTGGAAAATTGTTTTAGAAGAAAAAGGGTATGACGTGGAGCTTAAACAAGTAGAAAAAGGATTCCTATATGAAGCCCTTTCTTCTGGAGATCTAGACATTGGGATGGAAATCTGGCTCCCAAATACAGACAAAGCTTTCTATGATAAGTATGAAGAAGATATTGACTGGCGCGAAACATGGTATGAAGGTACAGAATTAGGGCTTGTAGTACCAACATACATGGAAGACATTAATACGATAGAAGATTTAAAAACTACAGATGCATTAGATGAGAAACAAATTGTGGGAATTGACGCCGGTGCAAGTCTGATGTCCTTAACGGAAGATGCCATTAATGAATACGACTTGGACTATTCTCTGGCCGCTTCATCTGGCCCAACAATGACAACAGAACTTAAAGGTGCTATTGAAGATGAAGAACCAATTGTGGTAACACTTTGGAAACCTCATTGGGTATTTGCAGAAATGGACCTTAAGTTCCTTGAAGATACAAAAGGTGTATATGGTGAATCAGAAAATATTTCATATGCTGCCCGTAAAGGTTTGGAAGAAGACAACCCTACAGTTGTAAAATGGTTTGACAACTTTAAGATGGATGACCAGCAGCTGGGTAGTCTGATGGCTGCTTTAAACGAAGCAGACACACCTGAAGAGGGTGCCCAAAACTGGATCGATGAACACCAGGATGTCATTGATGAATGGACAGCTGAATAACGATCCCTTTACAAACAACCTGTTCTTTAGAGAACAGGTTGTTTTTTGTTCACATATAGAATTATCAGAAATATGTTACGATTAGGTAGGTATTTATACATAAGGGGGAAATGAAGATTGGGTATAAAAGCAGAGGCTGTAAAGAAAGCGCACGAATCCATTAACCAGGTGATATTAGGAAAGGAAAATGTTATAGAGTTGTTATTTACAGCAATACTTGCAGATGGCCATGTGCTACTGGAAAGTGTTCCAGGGTCAGGTAAGACAAAGCTGGCCAAGAGTTTTGCGAAGATCATGGATGGTAAGTTCAGCCGTGTCCAATTTACACCGGATGTGCTTCCCAGTGACGTGACAGGGATTCAATTTTTTAATCCAAAAACTCAGGAATTTGAATTACGAGAAGGACCTGTTATGACGAACATTCTATTGGCTGATGAAATAAATCGTGCCACGCCTAAAACTCAGTCCAGTCTTTTGGAGGTTATGGAAGAAAAACAGACGACAGTAGATGGAGAAACGTTACAAATCACTCCTCCATTATTTGTAATCGCTACTCAGAACCCAATCGAGAGCAGTCAGGGGACCTTCCCTTTACCAGAAGCCCAACTCGATCGATTCATGTTTAAGATAGATATGGGCTATCCCTCAGCCGAAGAAGAAAGAAACATTCTGCGTACCTACCAAATGGATGAACCTATGCATACGTTAATGGCTGATCTTCATATTGAGGATATTCTGACTTTGCGGGAAGAAGTAAAAAAAATGACGATTGCTGAGGATACGATGAATTATTTATTGGACCTTGTACGTTTAACCAGACATAATCACGATATTGAATTAGGAGTAAGCACTCGTGGAGCCTTAGTTTTTATGAGAGCCAGTCAGGCAAAAGCATTACTCAATGGGAGAAGTTATGTAACTCCTGAGGATGTCAAAGAACTGGCTCCTTATGTCTTTGAACATCGCATTGTCCTTTCAATGGAGGGTTCAATTCGTAAATCGAATTCTCAAGTGGTAAGTGAAATTATAGAACAAGTACCCGTACCTGTGGAAGCCGGAGATACACGGTGAAACAGTGGAAGAAAGATCTTGGGTATGAAAATCATAGGTATTATGATTTTCTTTTAGCGATGATCTTATTGACGGGAATATTAAGTTTTTTTCTCGATCAATCCATCCTTCTGATACCTACAAGTTTGCTTATAGTGATTGCTCTTTCGAGTAAATGGTATGACAGATACAGCGGGTCATCACTGAAACTGTTTAATCATAGAACTTCCATTCGGTTATTTCCTGGAGAAGATACATCGCTTCGTTTTCGATTTAGAAATAATTCAAAAGCTCCTGTTTTAAACGGCCGATTATCTTTTCAAAGTAACTCAAACATTAAAGCTGATGAATCTTTTATTCGAGAGAGTTCGAAAGGATATTTATATTCAATCCCTCTTTCATTAATGAGCGAAGGGGAAAAGGAAGTGAGAGTTCCTATTAAAGCTGAGCAGCGTGGGGTTACTAAGATTACAGATATTCAGTATCGTTTTCCGCACTTAATAAAATTCTCTCCAATATCTATGGATTTCCTGCCGCTTTATGAGACGGAGATCGTAATTTACCCTGTTCAAAAGCCGGTGTATGGAATAGAAGAAGTATTTCAAGTAGCGCCTGGTGAACAACGGGCTTCATTTTCCCCGTTCGAGGATTTACTTACTCCTGTAGGAACCAGGGACTATGTATCTTCTGATCCGTTTCATCGTATTCACTGGAAAGCAAGTGCTAAAACGGGGACACTGCAAACTAAAGTTTTTGAACGCCAAGTAGATATAAGCTGGACAATCGTTGTAAATGTTACGCAGCAAACCCGGCTTGGGAATGAACACATCTCAAGAAACTTAGAAAACTTATTATCTTATGCCAGTTACCTTTGTCATTTTGCTGCACAGAATAACTACGATTTCGAACTGCTAATCAATATGAGGAGACCGCATGACAGACCATTCTTTTTTCAGCCAGAAGGCAGTGGAAATCAACATTTGAAAGATTCTTTGGAGTTACTGGCGAGGATTCAAGCTAACCAGTTATTTATGCCAGTGGAAGAGCTAATGCACCGATTACATCATGAGCTCTACAAAAAGAAAACCATTATTATAGTTGGGGATATACCTGAACATACCTATCGATACATTAGAAGATGGAGCCGGAAAGGTTTGAAAGTATTTCAAGTCCAAGTAGAAGACGGCCAAGCTATCTTGGTGCCTTTTTCTTATAGGGGAGCATCTGTATGATTAGTGGTAATAAATTAACCGTCATGTCCTATCAATTTGTAAGTGAAGGTCTGGCTTTTTTCTTTTTTCTATTTCTTATGGGGAGATGGAGCTGGGTTTCTCTCCAGTTACCTCTTATCTCCTTTATAACAGTCGTCATCTTGTCACTTTTATTCTTCGTCGGGGCGTCCAAGCTATCTTCCAGCTTCTTTCCTTTCATTATTGTAGCTGCTTTATTAGCTGGGATAGGTGTATTTATGGGAGTTCCACTGGTGTTTAGCCTCATGCTTTCCGGCTTTCTGGTTTGGCGTTATCTGTTACATGAGCAGGAGCCTGATCGGGAAAACGAACGTTTTATGCTTTTTTTTACAACGATCATGGCTTTTGTATGTATGCTCTTCTTTGCACAGACAGAGATTATCATAATTTTGGCCTTGCAATACGGTGTGATTATTCTTGGTTATTTTTTCTCTCATTACATAGAGGTCTCCAAAAGTGATCGAAAAAAAGGAAAGAAGAAAATAGTGTTTCTGATATTTGGGTTTGCCGCCGGTGCATCTACGTTAGCAGCTTTATTCCAACCTTTGAGGTTATTAATTACAAGTTCATGGCAGGCAGTTTCCATCGTGTTTTTAAAAGGAATACAAGGGTTTTTCTTTTTAGTAGAGCTTACGGGATTTGAGGTATCTGAAGTCGAACCTTTAGCAAAATTAAATCAAGACCAGGAGAGTAGTGAAATGCTTCGTGACTCTAATGAACCTCTTTCTTCAGCGGACAGTGAACCCTCGCAGCAATTAGCTGAGGCAGCGCAGACGGGAACGGTTATTTTGCTAATCGTTGGTATTATTCTCATTTTGTATATTATGTACCGTCTAAGGAACAAGAAAAGGACTGATCGAGTAG
>NZ_JBAPTY010000127.1:0-5226 GCF_049282395.1 Halobacillus sp.
GAGGCATTCTCCTCTCTTCATTTATTTGGTTTACTTAAAAGTAAAAATCAACACGGAGGTCTAGCAAAATCTCCGTGTTGATTTGTTATCTGCACCGGTCATAACTAGTACTCCCCAAACGCTTCTGGAAGCATCTTAAATCCATCAATCTCTGCATCTTCTTCTACTTCAATCATAATGCAACGTTTTCCTTTATAGTTGACCTGTCTCACATATTCCAGATCCTGAGGGCTGATGGAAATGTTAGCGATTTTTGTGTTGATTTTGATCGATTTAGTTTTGTATTTAGGCACAATGCTGCTTGCCTTAAGTTCATACGTTTCGTTATCCGTTACGCGCTGGAAAGCGGTTTTTACTTTTTCAGAGTCGACCTGTTCTCCGCTCTGAGTAAGCACACGCTCCACGTCCTTGTAATCGAGTCTTGGCGGTTCATCCTCTTCATTTTCTTCCACGACGCGGTTGATTTCCCCGTACACACTGGCGAGAGTGGAAGGGTTAAGCTGGTCGCCGACGACATCTTTAATGACTTCCTCGAACACGGCCTTATCTTCTTTCGCTGTCATGATTTCTTCGCCGTTTAAGACGTCTTCAATGAAGCGGTAGTCTGGTTCATTGGCTTTTCCAGAAGCGTAAAGAACGTGGTTCACATCAGAAGCCCCATCTGTGATGGTTGGAAATAGAAATCCAGTCATCGGGTGCTTGAGATCAATGACAGGATCTACCTCAATTTTATATTTGAATTCTTTCTCCACGTAGTCGAACTGGATTTCCTTCTTAGGCTCCTGCGTCTGATTGACACTGCACAGAATAAAGGAATTGGAATAAACAGCGTCACGTTCACTTTCTTCTGCTTCGTCATTGCGGCGCTTCGCCGGCTTCAAGTACTCGGCACGGATAAAAGTGAGGACGACATCCTTTTCATAAGGATTGTCCCGAATCATCTTTTCGGTCATCTTAAGCATTTGTTCTTTCCAGTCCTCGACGTTCGTGCTCAATAGTCCTTTATGTAAAATAAGCTGACTATGGTCTTCGGCTTCTCGCACAAATTTCAGTTCAAATAATTTTTCATCCAGCTGTCCGGTCAAAACCTTTTTGAAATTGTTCATAAACAGTTCCTGCTGGTCCTGGTCGAGCATTTCAAACGGCTGACTCTGGTGATGATAAATATCTGTCGTTTCTTTCATAATATATACGTTAAAAATATCTGAGATTTTCATGAGGTCGTTATCCACTTTAAACTGTTTGCGGATCCCGGCTATATCTTTTTTGTCCATCTGTCGTCCACTCCTAAGCTTATAATCCTTCTCTATTATTCTAACATAGGGACCGTGGAAGCAATCACGCAGACGTTAGAATTTGTAGAGGGGCAGATTGATGTATGGAGAGCTTTTGAGGTGGGAAAAGGAAAAGACTCCTCCAATTGGAGAAGTCTTTTTATAACATTAGTTAGCCTGGTTAGGACGATGTGATTTTCTAGCGCGTTTAGCTTCCTCTTTGTGGGTTCGATTGGCTTCTGCGCTGCCGAATCCTTCTGCAAATTCTGTGTCAGCTTTCTTCGGATCGAATCCATTTTTATGCTTTTGCTCCGGATCGTTCTTCTTGGTTCTCTTCGCCATGAGTATCGCCTCCTTTTCAAATTTAGTATAAGATGCTGTGCAGAATTTATACGAACTAAGGAATTCAGTGTGGACGGCGCAATGGAGGATTCTGACGGTGCAATAGACGTAGCTAACAGCACCGCATGTGGACACGAACCAAGTTTTACACCTCGATTCCGCTCGAGCATGACCCAATCCTGGTATCGAAACGGTGGCGAAGGAGAAAAAGTTACCGCATCCTCATTTAATTAATATTCACTCCCTAGAGGTAGAATCCTACTCTTATAAGAGATATAATGTGAAAAGGATATTGGGTGCCTGAGTACTCAATCGATTGATATGAATAGATGGAAGAAGGGCATCTACACCTTCTTCCATCTATTTTTCTTTGTTAGTAAGGATAGAAAGGAGGGAAGTACCTATGACGAAGGACTTCTTTGCATTCATGGAAGAAACCACGGGTGTCCGTTTGAATGACGTGCAGAGACAAGCGGTTCTACACACGGATGGGCCACTGCTCCTTCTTGCGTCCCCGGGTTCAGGTAAAACAACTACACTAAATATGAAGATCGGCTATTTATTGCTTGAGAAAAAAGTGAGAGCGGACAGGATAATGGCAATTACCTTCAGTAAAGCGTCTGCCCGGGATATGTCGGAACGTTTTGATCGGTTCTTTTCCGGCTTAACGAATGAGAAAGTTCATTTTTCTACTATTCACAGCTTCGCCTTCCAAGTCGTTCGGGAGTATCTGCGTAAGAAAAATCAGGATTTTCAGCTAATCGAAGGGCAGGTTCCGCAGGATGAATGGAAAAAAGGCTGGGACGGTCCAGAGGTCCCCCTGCATAAGAAATTTATTTTGAAAAAGATTTATGAGGATACGAACGGCACGCAAATGACGGATGACGAGATGGACGAACTGATGACTTATATCAGCTTTGTGAAGAACCGGATGGCTTCTGGGAAGGAATTGGACAAAATCACCTGCACCGTTAAAAATGCGGTTTCCATCTATCAAGCCTATGAACGCTTCAAGAAAAATCATTCAGCGCACCTGTTACTGGATTTCGACGATATGCTGACGTATTGCTATCAGTATTTATTAGATGATGCCGCCATTTTGTCTAAATATCAGAAGAAATTCGAGTATCTTCTGACCGATGAGAGCCAGGATAATTCCGTCGTTCAGCATGAGATTGTGAAGCTGTTATCCAAGCCGCAAAACAACCTTTGTGTAGTGGCAGATGATGACCAGTCCATCTTTATGTGGCGCGGGTCGGATGTGACGAAGCTGCTGCAGTTCGAGAAGGAGTACCCTGGCGCCACGGTGATGACGATGTCTCAGAATTACCGCTCCTCACAGGAGATCGTCCAGGCTTCTAATCAGTTCATTAAGCGTAACCAGAACCGTTATCCAAAGGAAATGTTCACGGCCAATTCATCCGATCAGCCGGTCGCTATCAAGACGATGCATCATTATGAGGATCAGTTGAAGTATGTGACAGAAGAGATAAAAAAGAGTGGAGTCAGCGAGGAAGTCGCTGTCCTCTATCGGAATAACGCTTCTGCGGTGCCGCTTGCGGATAAGCTGGACAAGGCGGGAGTCCACTTCTATATGAAAGATATTGACCCGAAGTTTTTCAAACACTGGATTGTTGAAGATATGCTGAATTTCATGCGCTTTTCTTATAATGACCGCAGGATTGATATTCTCGAAAGAATTCATATGAAATTCAATGCCTATATATCGAAGCGGCAGATCGCCTACTTGAAGAAGGTGCCGATAGAAACATCTATTTTTGACACGCTGCTTGAGAGTGAGCTGCCTTCCTATCAGAAGAAGGCCATTCCAAAAGCACAGAAACAGTTCCAATCCATTAATCAAATGCCGCCGGATCAAGCTATTCGAACGATCCGGGAAAAGCTTGGCTATGACCACGCGATCAAAAAAACGTGTGAGAAATTCGGCTTTAACGCGGAACATCTTTTCGGCATCATCGACACGTTGGAAAAGATTGCGGAAGGTCTGGAGACGCTAAAAGACTTCGCCAATCGCTTGAAGGAATTGGAGCATCTCGTACAAACGTCTAAATTTAATAAGAATAAAAGCAATTTGACGCTCACCACTTTTCACAGTGCTAAAGGTTTAGAGTATGACAAGGTTTATATGATCGACCTCATTAATGGAGTCGTTCCGTCACAAAATGATATGGAGCGCTACCGTAACAAAGAGTATGGTCCTATGGAAGAAGCAGTACGTCTGTTTTATGTGGGGATGACGAGGGCGCGGACGAACCTGGAACTCCTGACGTATCACTATAAAGGTAGCGAACGGGTGACAGAATCGATTTTTGTAACAAATGTAAAGAAGATTGTGCAGCCCGCAGGCGAACCCTCTTCTTCTAAGAAGAGTAAGTATGCCGCATCTGATTTGTCGGATGAAAGTCTGCTTCAGCTCGATGAAATTGATCTGGGGTTAGAGGTCATTCACAGTAAGTTTGGTCCTGGTGTGATTAAAGAGTACGGCGGAGATCAAATCGGAATTCAGTTTGAAGAGGGTGGTTACAAGGAACTGCTTTTAGAAGTTTGTTTGAGTAACGGTCTGCTTAAGAAGCTGTAAAATGAAGGCTCGCTATATAAGGCCGGGAGTTAGCCTGAAGACAGAGGAGCTTTTAAAAAGTTCAGGGTCCATAAACTAATCATTCCTTTTCCCCTTCATTCTTCATAGGATATAAAAATGGATGAGAGGGGAGCTACATGTCTCAACGAGCTCAACGAGGGAATAACCTTCTTTTTATGACAGAACCGGCCGGGCAGACGATTGAACCAGGGAAGACGGTAGTGGTGACAGGAATGGAAGCTGGTGGAATTCACGTTCAGCCTTTTTACACGATCCGAGTCGTTGCGGGAAACCGGATTGTTTCAGAGGGGTCTGTAACTCTTAAATTAATAACAAAAATTGATCAGGTTAATTTTTTAGTGCTGGATATACTTATCCTTGATCCAGGTGAACAACTTACTCGAACTTATCATGCGCCTGGTCTCGATTTGGTCATGAAAGCAGAGGTACCGGAAGATTCCGGGGTAAATGCGATTGATGTGGCTGTATTTGGTTTCAAATTTTAAGGCTTTCCACCCGAAGAGTAAGGAAGCTGTTCTGATTAGACGGGGCAGCTTCCTTTATTACATAGTTTTGAACGACTATTATATCCGGAACAAGTACGAAACATTTGGGTGCCATAATAAAAAGTACCTCTGCCTATAAAAAAATTTAAAAAAATATGAGACCGAAACGCTCTTCCAAATCGATAATAGATATGGAGGAGTTTTTTTATACAAAAAAGAAAGAGGCGGTACTTATGAATTATTTAAGAGAATTGAATGGATTCTTCGATCAGATTGAACTGGATGGATTATCAGCATCAGCGGTAGGATTGTGGTACACGCTGCTGCTGGACTGGCGGAAACCCGGTCATGCACTGGCAGGACTTTTTCTGGATTATGAACCAGGCATTCACTACAGCCAGATTCAAATGCAGTCTGGCACGACCGGGTTTAATACGATACGTATTTATAATCCGGTCAAACAGGGGATTGATCATGACCCGGACGGGGCGTTCATCAAGCGGTT
>NZ_JBAPTY010000128.1:0-10868 GCF_049282395.1 Halobacillus sp.
TATAGCGGGAATTATCTACACGCACACGCTTATTGTTAGAAGTTTATCTCCATCATAAACCTGCACGTTTCGAAAAGAGATTTCGAGCTCCATATATCGCAAGGTCCGGCGGGGAACGGGGAGACTCCTGTTGGATAAACATGATCGGTAAGACCCCGGAAAGCTTTAGCTTGAGGAGGCTCAGCACATGGGATGTTCGACTAAGATCGCCACGCCACGTCCTGTGGCAACGTCGAACGACCCTGCGTCGTGCAGGGCCGGAAAGCGAGTCGTCCCCCGCAGGACCTGACTCTCTCACAAGATATGTAGAAACTGAGTCTTAAACAAACGGGAGCTTATCTTTAAGAATTAACTTGGAGATTTAATAGAGCTATCAAAAAAACTCACTCTATCGATAGTGCTATGTTTATCCAATGACTCATTGGGAACAGGTAAACACATGCATTAAAATATGGAAAGCAGGTGTCTTATGTTTACGATTCTTTCAAGTCGAGATCCATCTACCATCGTCATAGACATTAGTGAGAAACTAACCGGCCATGACGCGAAAATGCTTGATGATTACATACAAGGCTTTTTTGATGACGATCAAAGTTTTAACGTATTAGCCTTTGTCCCTGAACTTAATGGCTCCACACTTGAAGGCTTCTGGGAAGGTACAAAGGTTAATGTAAAACGCTGGAAACAGTTTTCAAAATTCGCGGTAGTTACAGAGAGAGCACTAATAGAGCTAGGTACACAGGCAGCAGGTTATTTACCAGGGTTACAGGCCCAGGTTTATAAACCGAACCAGTTGGAAGAAGCGTGGAACTGGTTAAAGGAAGATTGAGAAAGTGAACTTGCAGATTCGACATGGGGAGGTTATATTTTGTCTATTATATTAAGGCGAATTTACGATGAAAACAAAACGTTAGGCGGCCACCGAGTACTGACTGATCGTATCTGGCCAAGAGGAATTTCTAAAGAAGATGCGGAAGTTGATGAATGGCTTAAGAATATTGCCCCCAGCCCGGATCTTAGAAAATGGTTTAACCACGATCCTGCTAAATTTGATACTTTTAAAGAAGCTTATCGTAAAGAAATTGAGAATAACTCTGAAGCACAATCCAAAATTAAAGAATTGAAAGCAATTGCAAAGGATAAACGTCTTATCCTTCTATTTGGAGCTAAAGATCTACAAAATAATCACGCTGTCGTCCTAAAGGAAATCATAGAGGATGAATAACGCTCAGTCGCGGACTGAGCGTTATTCATCCCTTATTAATTTGTACGTACCGATTCCTTTTGCCAGCATCGTCCCTTCCCCATCATATAACTCTCCTTCTGCCGTCACAATCCGGTATCCTTGCTGCAAAATCCTCCCCTTTGCCGTTACGCTGCCGCCTGCCGAAGGTGCCAAATAGTTAATATTTAAATTCATGGTTGTACACCGCGTTTTAGTTGTGGAGCGAATGGCCATTCCAATAATCAAGTCAAGCATGGTAGCATGAACACCTCCATGGAGAGTGCCATTCACATTAAATAACTTTTCTTGAATGGGAAGATTCAGTAGAACATTTCCCTCTTCGAAATGAATGATCTCAAAGCCAATATGGGAAAAAAACGGACTGGCTTCAAAACTTTCACGTACTTCATCAATCGTCTTTGTCATGCCTTTCCCTCCCTATTGACCGGCCCGTTACTTTAAAAGTCCCGGTCGCTTTGGCTGTCAGGTTTCCATCACGATCCAGTACACTCCCTTCTCCTGCAATCAGTTTTTCATTCCTCCAGATGATCGTTCCGACTGCGGTAAATGGTCCACAATTCGTGAAGTCAAAATAATTGGTATTTAAATTTACTGTTGTGGTCGGCTGCTGGACTAAATCTGCTATGGTTGAACCAATCACAATATCGAGCATGCTTGAGAATATACCAGGAGGGATAGTGCCTTCGGCCGATAGAATTTCCGGCTGCACTTGAAGGGTGAGAAGAATTTCACCTTCTCGTCCCTTATGTTTAGTACAGCCTATGTGTTCAAAAAAAGAAGATTGACCTCTCACTCTCAAATCCCCTCCCTATATTTTTTCAACCATTAGGGCCATTCCCTGACCGCCGCCGGCGCATAAGGTAGCAATTCCTCTTTGTGAATCACTTCTTTTTAACGCATGTAAAAGTGTGGTCAAAATTCTTGCCCCACTTGCTCCAACAGGGTGCCCAAGAGCAATTGCCCCACCGTGAATATTTACTCGTTCTTGATCCAGACCGAGCTCACGAATAACCGCCAGGGATTGAGAAGCAAAGGCTTCGTTCAACTCTACAAGTCCAACGTCTTTTATCTTCGTAGACGTCTTTTCAAGTAGTTTCTTAACAGCAGGTATGGGTCCGATCCCCATCACTTCAGGGGAAACGCCTGATACAGCCCAATCTGTAATCCGGACCATCGGCGTCAGCCCAAATGACCTTGCTTTGGACTCCCTCATGAGCACCAGGGCTGCTGCCCCGTCATTCCGACCGCACGCATTCCCCGCCGTTACCGTCCCATCTTCTTTGAAAGCGGGCCGTAACCTCGCGAGCTTATCTAACGTCGTTTGAGGCCTCGGATACTCATCACGATCTACGATGAAAGATTCTTTACGCTCCCTTACTTCAACCGGTACGATTTCATCTTCGAACACTGCTTCCTCCATTGCCCTTGATGCCCGTCTTTGGCTTTCAAGAGCAAAAGCATCCTGATCTTCCCTTGAAATCGAATAGCGTTCGGCAACGTTTTCAGCCGTTATCCCCATTCCAAGATCATCTCCATAGATTTCCTTGGGCTGCTGCCCAGCTTCCTTATTCGAATCGATTAAAACAGGCTGATCACCTCCAAATCTCGAATTTCTTAGATAGATAGGAGATTGACTCATACTTTCAGTGCCCCCAGCCACAATGACCTCCGCTTGATCAAAAGCAATTTGCTGAACACCGGAGGCTACAGCCTGCAGGCCAGATGCGCAAAGCCGGTTGATCGTATAAGCGGGAGAAGCTTCAGGAATTCCCGCCCGTAAAGCTGCGACTCTGGCAACATTAGAAGACTGAGTGGTCTGCCTTACCTCTCCCAAAATCGTTTCGTCCACCTGCTGTGGGGAAAGACCTGCTCTTGAAACTGCTTCTTTTATGGCGATGGAAGCTAAATCAGCCGAGGATAAATCTTTAAATGAGCCTCCATATTTTCCTATCGGTGTTCGGACAGCACTTACAATGACAACCGGTTCCTTCATCAATAACACCCTCTCCCGTTCACAAGCTGTATTCCTTTTTCAACTGGCTGGAAATAATGTTCTTCTGAATTTCAGACGTTCCTTCATAAATTCTCGTAATTCGTGCATCGCGAAAGAAGCGCTCAATTGGATAATCGGATATGTAACCAATGCCGCCGTGAACCTGAACAGCTTTATCAGCTACCCGGTTGTACACTTCTGATCCATATAATTTGAGCATCGCCGCTTCTTTAATTACTTTCTGACCTTGATCCACCATCCATGCAATCCGATACGTAAAGGAGCGAAGCGCTTCGATTTCTACGGCCATCTCTGACACCATATGGGCCACAGCCTGATGTTCAATGATCGGTACTCCAAATTGTTCTCGTTCCTGTGTAAACTGCATCGATAAGTCCAGTAGTTTCTGGCAGGAGCCTAAGTTTCTGGCGGCGAGTCCTGCCCTTCCGTTCGCAAGGATTTTCAGAGCATTTACATACCCCTCTCCCTCTTGTCCCAGCACATTCTCGATTGGAACTTCACAATCTTCTAAGATAATTTCAGCTGAATGAGAACCATGCAGCCCCATTTTAGGTTCAATAGCTCCGACCTGGAAGCCAGGAAAATCTTTTTCCACAATAAACGAGGTAATTCCTTTCGCCCCTTTGCTTGCATCCGTTACAGCCATTACCGTGAAGATATCGGCTTCTGTGGCATTGGTAATATAGTGCTTCGTTCCGTTAAGGATGTACTTGTCTCCACGTTTAACCGCGGTCGTCTTTAAATTGGTCGCATTCGAACCAGCACTTGGTTCGGTGAGGGCAAAAGCTCCGATCGAATCTCCGCGTGCGAGCTTAGGCAGGTATTTCTGTTTTTGAGCTTCGTTCCCCATTTCCACAATACCGACCGTACCTATTCCCGTATGACCGCCAACCAGCGTGGTGTAACCATTATGAGTGGCCCCAATTTCTTCATACAACGCACACTTCCCTACCATTCCTATCCCAAGACCGCCGTATTTTTCTGGAATACTTAGACCAAACAACCCCATTTCTTTAGACATCTCTATGATATGGTCAGGAATTCTATTCTCTCTCTCAATCTCCATGGCTACCGCTTCTACCTCATTTTGTATAAAATCGCGCACGCTGTTCTTCAACATCTGAATATCTTCATCAAAATTAAAATCCAACAGTACCACTCCCGGAATTATAAATTTGTAAGGACTTCATCTTTCTAAAAAATTAATATGGACTTGCATGCGGGGTGATCCCCCCGTTGGACTTACTTTTTTCTTCCTCTATCAGTTTTCGCTTTAATAACTTTCCCACTGTATTCCTGGGAAGCTCATCGCGAATCTCGTATTGCCTGGGCACTTTATACCGGGTGAAACGAGTCGAACAGTACTCTTTTAAATCATTAATTTCGACCTTGCAATCTTCTTTCAAAACCACATAGGCTTTTACAATTTCTCCCTTATCCCTATCTGGAACTCCTACTACCGCTGCATCTTTTACAGCTGGATGTTCATATAAAACACTTTCAATTTCCTGCGGATAAATATTAAATCCGCCATTAATAATCATTTCTTTTTTCCGTCCCACTATATAAAAGTAGCCATCTTCATCACACATGGCCAGGTCTCCCGTGTATAACCAGCCGTTTCTTAACGTGTTCTTTGTTTCTTTTGCATGCCTCCAGTAACCTTTCATAATCTGTGGGCCTTTAATGATGAGTTCTCCTACGCTATTGACTGGCAGGATCTCATCATGATCGTCTATAATCCGGCAATCCGTACCCGGCAGAGGAAGGCCAATGCTTCCTATCTTTCGTACACCGCCCGCAGGATTTCGATGAGTAGAAGGAGATGCTTCTGAAAGACCAAAGCCCTCACCAATTACGGCACCCGTCAAACTTTCAAAACGTTTAATAATCTCTACTGGAAGGGGAGCGGAACCGCTTGAACAAAATTTTAGAGAATCGAGACCATAGGATTCTATATTTGGATAATGAACGAAAGCACTGTACATCCTGGGAACCCCTGGGAAAAAGGTCGGCTGATACTTTTTGATTTTTTCTGCTACATCAGCCACCTTGAACTCTGGTATTAACAGAATCGTGGCGCCAAGATAGATACCGAGATTCATGGCACTAGTCATTGCATACACGTGATAAAGCGGAGTAGCAGCCAGTACGGTTTCCTTTCCCTTTACCATCAGTTTTCCGTACATGGCATGACTCTGAATAACGTTAGCCATTAAATTGGAATGAGTGAGCATAGCTCCTTTAATTTTACCGGTTGTTCCACCTGTATATTGAATTACAGCTACATCTTCTTTAGCCGTAATAGGAATATCCTTTTTCAGTGGATACGCTTTATTTATAAGGCTTTCCAACGATTCAGGAAGATCCCGTTCTGCCTTTGAGAAAAAGACAAGAGAAATGTCACTCCCTTCCTTTACCTGTTCAATGAGTAATCGATTGCTCTCTTCAGCTACCAGATAGTTCATCCCGGAGTCTTCGATGATATGAAACAATTCTCTTGCTGTATAACGCGGATTAATTTGAACCACGATGAGCCCGAGCCTTTGAGCAGCATAATATGCCTTGATATAGTCCGGATGATTAGAAATCATCAGACCGATTCGTTCGCCCTTTTTTAATCCTAGTTCATTCCACGCGCCAGCCAGCTGGTCTACATTCTCTTTCAATTCCTGATAAGTTATCCTGCTGTCTTCATACAGGATTGCTGTTCTCTCACTGAATTCATTTGCCGATTCTTTAAGCAGTGTATAGAGAGACTTTTGCGGCTCTATTATTTCTGTATTCATTTCAGGAGAATATGATTGATACCATGGGCGTTTTTTTAAATCCGTCACACGCAGTCTCCTTTCTTTACACTTCTTCCTTCACCTCATCATACGGCCAAGCCGGAAGCGAACGTGATAAAGTCTTATCTGACCGATAGCCAAGTACATACTCTGCCTGCATGACCGTATGAATTTCACGCGTTCCTTCATAAATGACAGGAGCTTTCGAGTTCCTTAAAAATCGCTCTACCGGGTATTCATGTGAATAGCCATAAGCTCCATGGATTTGAACAGCATCATTTGCTGCTTCATTCGCATAATCACAGGCCTGCCATTTCGCAAGTGATGTTTCCCGTGTGTTCCGTCTGCCCTGGTTTTTTAATTCCCCCGCTCGGAAAACAAGGAGACGGGACATTTGATAGCCCGCTTCCATTTTAGCGAGCATCTGCTGGACCAGCTGATGCTTGCCGATTTCTTTACCAAACGTTTTTCTTTCGTGGCAATACTTCACACTTTCCTCAAGGCACGCAAGTATCTGACCGCATGCGCCAGCGGCAACCGTAAAGCGCCCATTGTCGAGAGCGGCCATAGCAATCTTAAACCCTTCTCCTTCTTCTCCAAGGAGATTTTCCTTCGGTACCTTTACATGATCTAAAAATAATTCTCCCGTGTTCCCTGCCCGAATCCCAAGCTTGCCTTTGATAGCCTGGGAGGAGAATCCCTCCATAGTCCGTTCTACGATGAAAGCTGATATGCCTTTATGCTTCTGACTTTTGTCTGTATAAGCAAAAACGAGGAAATGATCTGCATGATCGCATAAGGAAATCCAGGTTTTCTGCCCATTTAAAATGTAATAATCTCCTTCTTGTATGGCGGTAGTTTGCAAGGAGGCGACATCGGATCCTGCATTGGGCTCCGTTAATCCAAACGCCCCTACTTTTTCTCCTTTTGCCTGCGGAATAAGATATTTCTGCTTCTGGGCTTCATTGCCCCATTGGAGCAGTGTCATACTATTCAGACCTGTATGAACGGAAACAGCTGTACGGAAGGCTGTATCACCACGCTCTAATTCTTCGCAGACAATCGCGAGTGTATTGTAATCCATTCCACTGCCCCCGTACTGCTCAGGAATACACACTCCCATCAAATCGAGGTCTGCGAGACGGTTCATAATTGAGGATTCAAAGTGACCCTTTTCATCCCATTCCTGAATGTAGGGATTGATTTCCTGATCGACGAATTTACGAACCACTTTTCTAACCATTTCCTGCTCTTCCGTTAATTCAAAATTCATCATTCAAATCTCCTCCTTAAATTATTCTTATCAACGTCTAACTCAACAGGAACCTTGTCGTTTTTTACACTTAAAGACCTTTTCTAAAATAGCAAAACGCTTATCACAGATATTCATTCAAATGTCGTACACACTATGAAAAATTAAAGTGTCAATTCTTAAAGATAAGCTCCCGTTTTTTGAAGACTTGATTTCGAGATATTTTTTGAGCGGAAGGTCCTCCAGGGGACGATTTCGCTTTCCGGCCCTGCACGACGCAGGGTCGTTCGACGTTGCCACAGGACGTGGCGATCTTAGTCGAACATCCCTTGTGCTGAGCCTCCTCAGTCTAAAGCCTTCCGGGGTCTCACCGATCATGTTTATCCCACAGGAGTCTACATCGTCCCCCTCCGGAAATTGCGATACAGAGAGCTCGAAATCATGTATGAAACGCTCTAAATTATGGTGGGGATAAACCTATAACAGTGAGCGTGTTCGTTGGATAATCCTTGCTTTATAAGCATTAAAGGTAAATTCAGGATGATGAGTTTGCCTTTAGAAGGGTCCGTTCACTCTTCTATCATAGGGTGGCGGAGGAAACGACGAGACTCCCGCGGGAGAAGGAGCTAGGCGAGACCCCACAAGGAGTGTTAACGACTGAGGAGGCTTGCCAGTTCCCCCGCAGGAAAGCGAGTTGTTTCCGTAGTCAGCCCCTCTCTTTATGAGCAACGGACCCAAGTTATCTCGAAACGAGTCTTCCGCAATCCGGCCCTTTAGCGTAATAACCCGCTAATGAACCACAACGCTTACTACAACCTTCCTTTCCAGGGATGTCTATGTATAAAAAAGCCAGTTATATGGTGTAGTCTCTTCATACAACTGGCTTAATCAGACTTACTCGTTCACGTTAATCGTGACTATTTCACCGTTCTCGACTGCTGCAATACGCAATCCTGTCGTAAATCCTCCATCCTCTTCAATTCTCTTAATCGTGTACACTTCTTTCTCTTCAGGAACCGCATCCAGTCCCTCTTGCATATGAGAACGGATGGCCGCTGGATCATCGACCGTCCCCGCAGCTTTCATAGATTCCATAAAAGCATACATCGCTACGTAATGGTATCCAGCTTCAGATCCCGGTTCTTCCCCATATTTCTCTTTATATTTTTCAATAAATTCAGCGGTTCCTGGATATTCTGAATTTACAAGCGGTGTCACACCGACCGCACCATTCAGCATCTCAAGAGAACCCGTTACGGTTTTCATTTCATTCAGCTTGGCCTGATCCATGACGATAAATCCGCCTTCAAAACCTAATTCTCTTGCCTGTTTGGCTACTTTAGCCGTTGGCTCGGATGGCCCTCCAATAAACAGAACATCCGGATCCCCTTTTAAGGCATTAGTAACTAATGTAAAGAAGTCTGTATCCTTCGAGAAATCGATGGAAGAATTATAGACCACTTCTCCGCCTTGCTCTTTCCAATATGGCAGCAGTGCTTCTGTCCAGTCTTTTCCGTACTGGGAGGACGTCGGAAGAGCTGCAATTTTCTTACCGAAGTTGTCCATGGCATAATTAGTGAATGGTTCGATGTAGCCATCATAGCTCGGTGGAATTCGAACCGTCAGCTCGTTGCCTTCAGCTGTAACTGCCGGTTCACTCGTATAAGCTCCAATGAGGAAGTTTTCCTTTTCATTGAATACTTGCATCGCCTTTACGCCTCCACTGTGAGGAGTGAAAATAATCGGAGTATTATTTTCCTGAAGCAGACGTTTGGCATTAGCGGCAGTCTCATTCGGGAGATATTTATCATCCAGTGACACGAGATTATATTTATACGCTTGTCCATCAATCTCAAACCCACCATTATTATTGATTTCTTCGACAGCCATTTTCAGACCGTTCAACGTACGTTCTCCATAATAGGCTGCCGGTCCGCTTAAAGGTCCCGTATAACCGATGCTGACCAGTTTTTCCCCCTCTTCTGCTTTCGTTTCTTCCGTTTGACTTTCTCCGCCCCCATCACCAGACGCTGAATTGGACGGGTTATCAATACATCCTCCTAAAATAAACAGAAACGAAAGCATCACCAGAAAAGCAGATAATCTGAAAACCTTCATTAGATCTCCTCCTTAAGGATAGGTGTTTTCTATTTGACCGAACGCTGATCCAACGTCTTCCACTCACTTATCATCAGGCTCCAATATAAGCCCTGCGAACCGTATCATTTGCTAACAACTCTTCCGATGATCCCTGCACCACCATGGATCCACTTTCAAAGACATAGCCCCGGTCCGCAATTTTTAATGCAGCAAAGGCATTCTGTTCGGCCAGTAAAACTGTCGTACCATCCTTATTGATTTTCTGAATGACCTCAAACATCTGCTCTACAATGAGAGGAGCAAGTCCAATGGATGGTTCATCAAGAAGCATCATTTTCGGCCGGGACATTAACGCCCTGCCGATTGCGAGCATCTGCTGCTGACCTCCACTCAAGGAACCTGCAGCGTTCTCTTTTTTCTCTCGCAGAATCGGGAAAAGTTCATACACTTCGGAAATAGATTCTTTCACTTGCTTTCGCTTTCTCCTGTGAACATAAGCGCCCATAATTAAATTCTGATGAACGGACATTTGTGGAAATAGCTTGCGGTCTTCCGCACATTGCACGATTCCAGCTTGTACAATCTTATCTGGTGATAAGCCTGTGATGGATTGCCCTTCAAAAAGAATTTCCCCGGCGCTCGGTTTTTGAAGTCCGCTGATGGCGTTAAAAGTTGTACTTTTCCCCGCTCCATTTGAGCCAAGTAAAACGACCAGTTCTCCCTTTTCCACCTCAATATCAATATCTTTCACCGCCGCAAAGCTGCCATATTTTACCGACACATTGGATAACTCAAGCACTCGCGTCACCACCTAGATATGCTTCAATAACGGACTGATTGTTCATGATTTCCTCAGAAGTTCCCTCCGCAATTTTCTCCCCATAATTTAAGACCATGATCTTGTCGGCAAGCTTCATAATCATTTTCATCTTGTGTTCAATTAAGCATACGGTAATGCCCCGTTTGACCATCTTTTCCATCAATGCGGCAAGTCCTTCTGTTTCTCCTGGATTGATCCCTGCAGTCGGTTCATCCAGAAAAACTACTTCCGGATCCGTAGCCAGCGCAAGTGCGAAAGCTACCCTCTTCTTCTCTTCCTGGGAGATATTCACGGCAAGCTCATCCCTTACATGCGTCAATTCAACGAAATCCAGAACCTCCATCGCTTTGTCGCGGCATTTCTTCTCTTCTTGTTTATACCGTTTGGTTCTGAGTACTGCATCGAGCAGGTTAGACCTTGTCCGCAGCCGGTGTCCAACGATCACATTGTCAAGAACCGTGGACTGTTCGAAAAGGTTTGTGGTCTGGAACGTACGGGCTACCCCGAGAGACGCGATCTTATTCGGAGGCAGCTTCGTTATATCCTTCCCCTTATAAAAAACCTGCCCTGAACTTGGTGTGTGCGACCCGCTTACCAGGTTAAAGAATGTGGATTTCCCGGCTCCATTCGGACCGATAATGGCGTTA
>NZ_JBAPTY010000129.1:0-11404 GCF_049282395.1 Halobacillus sp.
ATTATTGTTTCGCTTTGGGATAAGAGTTTTTTGTTTTCATTTATTTTCTCAAAAAAACTAGAGATCTTTTGTTCCTTTAGCAGGTTACCGGAATTAGACGCCAAACCGTGATCATTTGCTTCAAAAATTTGTGGAGAGGTAAGAAGATAGACCATTATCACAGCACTCCATACCAGCACACAAACACTTGCTGTACCGATCACTAGCATCTTTCTCATGTGCACAACCCTATACCATGACTTGTTCCCTTTCCTCTATGCGTGAAAAGGCATCCGGATCGACTTCCTTCAGAGCCTCAGACGCTAATTCTAAGGCTGATTCGTACTGATAAGATCTAAATTTATTTTCCGCCTCCAGTAGTCGTGCTGCTAGAATTGGATACTTGCTTCTATATCGATTGGCGTATTGGATAACTCTCTCAGCCAAGCGGGCTCTATCCATAATTTTTTGAGCTTCATCATAGATAGCCTGTGTCATATCTGATGCATCGTTTAAATGGTTATGAACGGCGGCCATATCCAAAGGCTCTCTTTCAAGACATGCAAAAACTTCATCAATTTTTTCACTCGCTATTTTCATGTCTTCATAAATCGAAGATGGAATTCCTGGTATGTTGCTGCG
This sequence comes from Halobacillus sp., assembly GCF_049282395.1. Lineage (NCBI taxonomy): Bacteria > Bacillati > Bacillota > Bacilli > Caryophanales > Bacillaceae > Halobacillus > Halobacillus sp. The sequence goes on from NZ_JBAPTY010000129.1 coordinate 622, forward strand.
TTTTAACCGCCGATATGTTTCTAAGAGTAACTGCTCCATATCAGAAAGCTTCGTTTTTGCATCCATTTCCTCTCTTCTTAAAGCTTGAACTTTCTCATCGAACTCCTGATGTTTCTCTTGAAGTTCCATCAAATTCTGGCGTGCTTCTTCAAGCTCCAGTCGCAGCTCTGAATAAGCCGACTCTCCATCCTGTCTCTTATGCTCCAGGCTGATAAACTTTTTCTTTAGCTGACTAAACCAGCTTTTCAATCCCTCATAGGATTCGGCTTCTTCCCCTTGCATCTGATAAGAAACATCAATTTCTTCCATGTCTTCTTCCGTTTCCATAAAGACAGCTTCGAGGTTATCAAGTTGCGACCTTAAAGGTGCATACTGTTTCTCAACATATTGATGAGCAACAGCTTCTCTCTCGAGCATCTGATAAATTTCCTGAATTCTTGTTTCAATTTCAACAATTAATTCTTCTACATCTGTTTGGTCATTTTCATTTAATCTGGCTAATGCTTCCGTAAGAATACGTTCATACCTATGTATTTCAGGGAGCAAATCTAAATGAGCTACTCGGTAACCTTCTGCTTTCATTTCTTCGATCCCTTGCTTAAGCTCTCTTAACTGCTCTGGCAGTTCCAAGTTTACTTTCTTATAACGCTCAGGGAACATTTCGGTCTCTTCCTGAAGGTTAACCAACTCCTCACGAATGGACTGGACCAGTTTATTCGCCTCAATATAGTTGCCCTGCTCGGCTAATTCTTCATACGTACCCAACTGCAGTTCCAGCTGCTCTACTCGTTTCTCGAACAAAGAAGCAGATTGGCCAAACTGGTTACGGTGCTGAATTAGTTTGCGGGACAATTCCTTAATTTCAGGACCAATGGATTCGATTTCAATTCGGCTGTTTTCCTCCGAATCCAGCAAACTCTTAAGATCTTCCAGAATTTTTTGAATGTCGTTTTCAATCGCTACTAACTTGTCCTCTGTGCTATCTAATACTTTCTGGACTCGCTTCCATTTATAACGGTCTGCAGCTTCCTCTGCCTCGTAAAGATCTTTCTCAATAGCAGTAAGATCCTTAGTTATTATCGTATCCCACTGTTCACGCCAGGCTTCAAACTTCTCTTGCGTTTCCCCTGATAAGTTCAGGTTCTTCACTTTTGATAATTCTTCAGTCACCGGCCTATTCGTAATATCCATTTTCCAATTTTCTAACCGGTCCACCGCATCATAGACTTTCTTACGCCAAATTAACCCTGCGATAAATAGCGCAATCACAAGCAGTATAACTCCAATGATGTACTTCATAAATAGCCTCCTTACAAAATCACCGTCCGACGGATTCTTTCGTTCCGAAATGTAAAATAGTTGTTTATAATGATACCATGTATTTAGAGATTTTGGCTAAAATATTTCAAAAATATTAACCTACTTACCAAAAATACAATCCTAAAGGAGCATTTAAGAATGAGAGACGGTCACATCCATACCCCATACTGCCCGCACGGAACGGCAGATTCATTTAAATCATATATAGAGAAAGCCATATCTATTGGCTACGACACCATGACATTCACTGAGCATGCTCCTCTGCCAACCTCGTTCGTTGACCCTGTCCCTGAAAAAGACAGTGGAATGGCTCTAGCAGAAGTGGAGTCTTATCTTTCTGATATCAATCGTCTGCAAAAAGAATACAAGGATGATATCTCTATTCAAGCAGGGTTTGAAGTTGACTATATCGAAGGGTATGAAAGGGAAACGGAGACTTTCTTAAACAGATATGGACCTGAATTAGATGACAGCATCCTTTCCGTACATTTCATTAAAGGAAATAGCCAATGGTATTGTATAGATTACAGCCCTAACATGTATGAAGAGGCTCTTCATGATCTGGGTGGCAGCAACCATTTGTATCAAGCCTACTTTAATAATTTAAGAAAATCTGCTGAAGCGGATTTAGGAGCTTATAAACCATCGAGGATTGGCCACATGACGCTGATCAGGAAATTTAAAGACTTATATCCCTCTCCACCGGGCTGGGAGGTGCGAGCTGAACAATTTCTTAAAGTACTCAAGGAGCAGGGACTGGAACTAGATTATAATGGAGCAGGACTTCAAAAGCCCCACTGCAAAGAAACATATCCGCCAAAGTCTATAGCAGATCAAGCTTCTTCAATGGGGCTTCCGTTAGTTTATGGCTCTGATGCTCACGCAGTGTCTGGATTGAAGCAGGGCTTTAGCGAAATTGATCCTAGAATCCTAAGCTTTAACCGCTAACTTTTGCACGGCTCCCTGTTCTAGCATGGACTGGCTGTACTCCTCCACAAAATGGCTTAGTGAAGCCTCAGTAATAAAGGGGTCCCTGAATTCATGAGGCATCGTAAATGGAGCATTTAGAAGCCCTTTCAACTGCAGTACTTTCAGCTTTTCCTTAAAAGTGATCTCCATTTTCGATGATTTTTGAAATAAAATATTAGATAGCAGATGGTCTTCTTTGGCTAAATAAGTAACAAGCATTTCCCGGGCAAACACTGTATTTAAAGAAAGTTCTCGATATACTAAACAGGAAAGTTGATTGTGAGACAGTTTATAATGTAATATTTTTCTCACTAGAGTCTCTATACGCTCATTTGCATCAGTAAAATGAATACTCTCTAAAATTTCTAAATAAGGCTCGAAATAATTGATAGCCAGAGACTCAAATAACCCCTGCTTACTCTTAAAGTAATAATGGATTAAGGATACGTTTACATTAGCAGCACTAGCAATATCACGAACCGAGGTTCCGTTGAAACCTTTGCTGTAAAATAGACGGCAGGCAACATCCAACACTCTATCACGTGTGACATTCTGTCGGTTCATCATTTTTCCCCCTCATAGAGTAATTCTACCTGTGGAAGGGTTTTCCTGCTTTGAATCGTGCATCAAATACCGACAGTAGTTTATGTGAGTGTGTCGAATCAATCATTATAGGAGGTTCTAATTATGTTCCAATCCACTTCATACACAGGTACGAAAGAAAAAAACTATGAGTTACTTTTAAAACAATTACAAGCGTTACTTGAAGATGAACCTGATGTTATAGCAAACCTCTCCAATGTTTCTTCATTATTAAATCAATTTCTGGAAGACGTAAACTGGGTAGGCTTTTACCTATGGAAAGAAGATCAGCTTATATTAGGACCATTTCAAGGATTGCCAGCCTGTGTAAGAATTCCATCTGGTAAAGGTGTCTGCGGTACGGCTGTAGCTGAAAGAAGTGTACAGAGAATTGAAGATGTCCACGCATTTCCTGGTCACATTGCCTGCGATGCGGCCAGTCAGTCAGAAATTGTTATCCCTATTTTCAAAAACAATGAAATCTTCGGAGTGCTGGATATTGACAGTCCAAATAAAAACAGATTTGATGAACAGGATGAAAAATATCTAACCAAATTTGTTGAAATTCTTCAAACTTATGTATAAATTAAAAACCCGCTGACAGCGGGTTTTTAATTTATACTCTACTTAAAGCAGTTTCAGGGAAAGGCGTTCAATTAGTTAACAGCTGAAATACCTTCCAGGTTGGCTTTAATTAAGTAGTTTCTTCCATAACTATTTGATTTTTTCCAGCTTCCTTTGCTTTATATAAAGCTTCATCGGCACGCCTTACTAATTCCTTGCCACTCAAAGGGGAGTCAGCGTTCCAGGAAGATACACCACAAGAAACGGTTACCGAAGGCGAAGTAGCCAAGAATATTTCCTTTCGTATGCTATCCGCTACCTGAAAAGCCTCTTTACAAATCATACCTGGAATATAGACTGCCAGTTCCTCTCCTCCCCACCTGGCAGCCATTCCACTTCCATTCAGTACGGATTGAATAGCCTCTGCTGTCTGGCAGAGAACTTCATCTCCTTTTTGGTGGCCATATGTATCATTGACCTCCTTGAAATTGTCGATATCAAAGAGAATAAAAGCACCGCATTTGTCGTTTAGTGTATGTTCTTCCACACATTTATCTAAGTAATTTCTCGAATGAAGTTTGGTTAAATAATCGGTAACCACCGTTTTCTCTAATTCTTCTCTGAGCATCGAATTAGCAAAAGCAAGCGTTGAGTGATGAATCAGAGACTGAAGAAGTTTGAACGAATCAAATGAGAAGAAATAAGGCTGTTTATGAAGAACAATTGCAAGACCGTCCAGGTGCTCATGATCCGTCATCCTTACAGCCATTATTGATTTATACTTTTCACCATATTTATGGTTAGTAGAGGATAAATTCCCAATGAATACATCACCTTTCTCTTTATTGACCCTTTGCTTCAGCATCGAGATTAGCAGTTGTGAGTCGGCCGTTTCAAAATAGGGAGAACTTCCTTCGAGAATTGTGTTCTCATCATGATTGCACTCATTAAAAGTCACGAACCCGACTTCGTCTGCCTGAAATGCCTCCGCCAGAGTAGAAGACATATAGGAAATTTTTTCGTTAAAACGTGTATTTGAATTTAGTTTTTGGGATTTAGAATTGATGAGCTGTAAATCACTATTTAGTTTCCTCGACTGTTGATAAAGCTGAACATTTTCAATAGCGTCACCCACAGTGGATGCAATAAGCTCCACAAGATCACACTCTTCCTTAGGAAGATGAATGCGAGAGGGATCTAGAACTTCTAAAACCCCATAAACACCTTGCTTTCCTTTTAGCGGAGCATAAAGTTTTAGTGACCCACTATGTGCATATACTTCTATTTGCATTTTCCCCGTCAAAAACGCTTGAGAACTGGATGCTGAAGATACGTCATTATCATAAGAAAGCTCTTTCACAGGTAAATCACGGTCAGTTGAGATGTCTTGAGATAACCACAATGTATAGGTCAGTCCTGAGTCATTCTCCTTAAGAGTGCGAATCGTTTCCCTCATAATCTTGTTCATATCAGTAGAAGAATTAAATTTGGATGTAAGATTATACAGCCGTTCATATTTTGTTTTTTCATCTGAGATATTATGGTCAAATTCTGCTTTGGATAGACATTTAACAATTTCAATGGACGTCTCTCTCAATAATCTATCTTTATAGCAATGGAAAGCCTCACACCCGAGCACTAAATATCCAATTCTCTTTGATTTATTTTCTAAAGGAATAACTCTTACATCTAAGGAGGTATAAGTTTGAACAATTAAATCTCTAATTGCACCCTCTGTCTGCTCTATCAGAAAGCATCTCTTTAAATTCAGCCCTGCTTCTTGAAGGTTTGAGTACAATCGATAAGCTTCTTGCCCTTCCTTACGTAAATAAACAGAAACAACAGGTACATCCAATTGAGTTTTTACTATATTAGCTACTTCTATGACAAATTCCTCATATGAACACCCAGCAGAATTTGTAAGTAAATTAAAAAAATCCCTCTGCATATGATGAATTAGTAGTTGATCAGTCGCTGACCGTATCATAGAGCATCACCTGTCTCCCTTTCTTTAATGAGTCTATTGTACCATTCCATTGTGCCTTGACACGAATTTTAATATGCTTATCTTTCGATTTTATGTATCCCTGCATCCATATTAGTAAATGTAAGGGTGTTTCATATCTGACTTTATCGTGAAATGACATTGGTAAGCGATCGTCCCCACAAACCTTAATCTTACAATAGCAAAATAGCGAACCCTTTCTTAGTAGCTATTCTAAGTGTACCTTCTCTATTATTGCTACTTTTTCATTCCTTCCTCTTGACTTATCGACTTAAAAAAATTATACTTGTCGTTGTGTAAAATAAATGGCAGCCTATGTGAACCGGCGTTGTCATCATTTTGTTCCTCTATCAAGAGGTGCATCGTGTAACTCTCTGCTGCTGGAGCGATGGTGCATGAAAACATAATGAGCAACGTATAAAGGCCACACTGTTTTTATTTTATGCAAATAAAATAAAAAGGAGGAATTCCTATGGCACGCTACACAGGTCCAACCTGGAAAAAATCCCGTCGCTATGGTATTTCTTTAAGCGGAACTGGTAAGGAGCTAGAAAAACGCCCTTACGCACCTGGACAACACGGTCCAAATCAACGTAAAAAACTATCTGAATTCGGTCTTCAGCTTCAAGAGAAGCAGAAGCTTCGTTTCATGTATGGATTGACTGAACGTCAATTCCGCCGTCTATTCGTAGAGGCTGGTAATATGAAAGGTATCCATGGTGAGAACTTCATGATTCTTCTTGAATCTCGCTTGGACAACATCGTATACCGTCTAGGTCTGGCTCGTACTCGTAACCAGGCTCGTCAGCTAGTTACTCACGGTCACGTAACTGTAGATGGAGGACGTGTTGATATTCCATCTTACCGCGTAGTACCTAATCAAGTGATCAGCCTACGTGAAAAATCCCAGAAACTAGACGTGGTAGAAGAAGCTATCGAAGTAAATAACTTCACACCTGAATATCTTACATTTGATGAAGATAAACGTGAAGGAACTTACTCTCGTTACCCAGAACGCTCTGAGCTTCCATCTGAAATCAATGAAGCTCTTATCGTTGAATTCTACTCTCGTTAATAGTTTTCTTGAAAAACCGCCGTTTAAAACGGCGGTTTTTTTACTTTAATTTCACTTTTAAGTATTCACGATATAATCAGCAGATTCACGAGGTTTAACATTTCGCATATAATAATCCTCCGCTTTCCAATACCTATTTCTGAATTTCTCCATATTTTTTTGAGCAGATGGATCCTCACGTGCGAATCTCCGGTTCCTAGGACAATCTAAAAATAGTAAGTGATTAAAATAAGGCTGCCACTCTTTTCTTTGAAGAAAAACCCCCTCTATAAGAATCACTCCCTCTTTGGGTAAATCAACCGTTTGATACTTATGATCATCCGACTCGTTATCATAGTAAGGAAGAATAAGCTGACAACCACGTCTGGCTTTTTTAAAAAGATGCTCTCTTAACCACTCCACCTCCCATTGCAACTGATAGTACTCATACCAATCTTCAAATCCAGTGTCGTAACGTTCATTCTTTTTAACGATATGATTGTCCATATGAAACGTGAAGACATCCACCCCTTTTTTATTTAGTTTGCTCTCCAGCTGGTTTACAAATGTAGTTTTTCCCGAGCGGCTTAAACCATCGACTCCTATTATATATAGTTGATTAGACGAAAGAGATGGAATAATATCAAATAGCTCGTGCGCCATATCTATTCAAACCTCCTTTTAAATAGTTTTAATTGCCTTGGGCACACGTATTCGTAAAGACCTAAAGATAAAAACTGCCTTTCTTATAGCCTGGAACGGCTTATAAAAAAGGCAGCTTTAAATAGTTTATTCGTAACGGACTAAGAAGTATTTCTTCTTACCTCTACGAATAATAGTGAATCGATCTTCAATACGGTTTTCTTCATTAATCTGGTGGTTTACTTCCTGGTTACGCTCACCATTAATATACACAGCTCCGTTTTTAATATCTTCCCTGGCCTGTCGTTTCGAAGAGGAAATTCCGGCGTCTACCAGCAACTGAACAAGCTGAGGTGCTTTTTCAGAAGATGAAAATGCTGGTACATCTTTAAAGCCCTGCTCAATCTCTTGTCCTGACAGAGATTTAATATCTCCGCTGAAAAGCGCTTCCGTAATTCTCTGAGCCTGAGCAAGCGCCGCTTCATCATGGACCAGCTTCGTCATCTCCTCAGCTAGACGCCGCTGTGCAACACGTTTTTCCGGTTGCTCCTGCACTTCTTTTTCTAATTCAGCGATTTCGTCCATCCCTAAGAAAGTAAAATACTTGAGAAACTTAATGACATCTCTATCATCAGCATTAATCCAGAACTGGTAGAATTCGTAAGGAGAAGTAGCTTCAGGGTCCAGCCAGATGGCTCCTCCAGCTGTTTTCCCAAATTTCGAACCATCGGCTTTTGTAATGAGAGGCATAGTTAACCCGTAAGCTTCTACTTCTTCTTCTCCTCGAGTACGACGAATTAGCTCTAAACCAGCTGTAATGTTTCCCCATTGATCACTGCCACCAATCTGCAGCGTACAATTTTCTTTCTGATTCAGCTTTTGAAAATCCAGTGACTGAAGGATCATGTAGCTGAACTCAGTGAAACTGATCCCTTGTTCTATCCTTGATTCCACAGATTCTTTGGAAAGCATGTAATTCACGCCAAAATGTTTCCCGGTATCTCTAAGAAAATCAATGATCGTCATCTCAGATAACCACTCGAAATTATTTCGAGCTGCTGCAGCATTTTCTCCTTCATCAAAGTTCAGAATTTTAGCAAGCTGTCCTTTAATTTTTTCACTATACTCATGAACCACACTAGCCTCATTTAATTGTCGTTCTGACGAGCGGCCGCTCGGGTCCCCGATCATGCCAGTGCCCCCTCCTACCAACGCGATAGGACGATGACCGGCCTGCTGGAATCGCTTCAGCATCAGTATAGGAAGAAGGTGCCCGATGTGAAGACTCGCTCCCGTTGGGTCAAAGCCGCAATAAAGAGTAACTTGTTTCTCATTCAAGTGAGAGGCCAAGCCATCTTCATCCGTTATTTGATTAATTAAACCTCTTTGTTGTAAATCTTTCAGCAATTCCATGTGATCACTCCTCTTTTTCTTAGTATGCGTATGTTTAATGGCGGATAGAGCATAAAAAAAAGACCTCATTATCCCTATAATAAAGGGACGAGATCTCGTCGCGGTACCACCCTTGTTGCACGTCTGTGCCACTTGTATCGATAACGGCTACTCATAACCGTCTTCTGATTCATACCAGAAGATTGCTCCGGACCGTAATTCAAAAACAAATGTGGCCTGACTTCCACCAACCGTCAGGTCTCTGAACCAGTGATTTGTTTTTTACTTCAATCGTTCAACGCACGCATATTTAACTATGTAATATTTTTATCACACTCATAAAGGAAAAGCAATAAGAATATCCTCTCCATTTATGTCCTCTTTCATTCCGTTGTGTTATAATATGGAATGGATTTTTTAGGAGGTCTCATCATGTCTAATAATAAAAATAGCGGTCGAAATAAAATGGATTTTAAATCATTATGGAAAAAAGGAAGCATTCAAAAAAAATCACGTATTACAGCAGATGTAGTTTGGAATGTTATTTTATTCTTTATTATTATCGGCTTCATAGGACTCTTCTTTGCCGGAGGAGTTGGAGCCGGTTACTTTGCATCTCTCGTTAAGGACGAAGAGGTTCGGAGTAAAGAACAAATGCAGGAAAGCATTTACAACTATTCAGAAACCTCAGAAATGTTCTTTGCCGGGGACGAAATGTTAGGCAAGGTTCGATCAGATCTTTACCGTGAAGAAGTAAAGCTGGATGAGGTAAGCGATAATGTTACGAATGCCGTCATCGCAACAGAGGATGAATACTTTAAAGAACATAGTGGCGTTGTGCCTAAAGCGATTATGCGTGCGGTCGTACAAGAAGTTTCAAACTCAGCAGTTAAGACAGGTGGAAGTACATTAACCCAGCAGCTCGTCAAAAACCAAATCCTCACAAACGAAGTCTCCTTTGAGAGAAAAGCTAAAGAAATGCTGCTCGCTCTTCGTATTGAACGTTTTTTCGAGAAAGAAGAAATATTGGAAGCTTACCTGAATATTGTGCCCTTCGGACGGAACGCTAATGGTCAAAACATTGCCGGCGTGGCCACTGCCGCTCAGGGAATATTCGGAGTAGAAGCTGAAAAGCTGTCCATTGCGCAGGCTGCTTTTATAGCCGGTTTGCCACAGGCTCCTTACGCTTATACCCCTTTTAATAACGATGGTTCCATTAAAAGTGAAGAAGGACTTGAGCCAGGCATGGATCGTATGCACGAGGTGCTTGAGCGGATGTATGAAGCCGAGTACATTTCAAAGCAGGAATATGAAGAAGCTAAAGACTTTAAAATTACTAAAGAGAATCTAGCAAACTCTACAACATCTGCCAATATTACCTATCCTTTCTTAACCAACGAGATTAAGAGAAGAGCTCAAGGTATTTTAGAAGTTCAGCTGGCAGAAGAAAACGGCCATAGTGAAAAAGATCTTGAAGAAGATGAAGAACTCGCGAAAGAGTATGAAGAACTTGCTGAACGCCGATTAACTTCTGGTGGTTATCAAATCAAAACCACCATAGATAAAGAAGTGTATGATGCTATGCAGGAAGTGAAGAATGAGTACGACGATAGATTCGGACCTGACAAGACCATTACTAAAGAGGATGCCGAGGGAGAAAAGTATGAAGTAACTCTTCCTGTCGAAGTAGGCAGCGTAGTCATGGAAAATGCCACAGGAAAGATATACGGATTTATTGGCGGCCGGGATTTCGAAAAGTCCCAAGTCAACCATGCGACAAACCCTTATGCAGCCAGAAGTATCGGAAGTACGATGAAGCCATTGCTAGTCTACGGCCCAAGCATTGATATGGGAGAAGGACATCCAGCTACTGTTATAGCCGACGTACCTTACGAATATCCTAATACAGCTCCAGGCGAAGATGGCGAAGTTAACAACTACTCTGGCACGCACCACGGGTTAGTATCAGCCCGGTATGCTTTAGCCAATAGCTTTAACATTCCGGCCGTAAAGCAATATGAAAAAATAGTAGATCAAAATCCAGCTAAAAATTATCTGGAGAAAATGGGAATAAGTAACTTAACTGAAGAAACAAGCGACTATTCTCGCCCTTCTTTGGCCTTAGGTGCAAAAGCAATCACAGTCGAAGAAAACACCAATGCTTATGGAACATTTGGGAACAACGGGAAGTTCGTGGACGCCTATATGATCGAAAAAATCGAAACCAAAGACGGTGAAACCGTATTTGAACACGA
>NZ_JBAPTY010000130.1:0-2179 GCF_049282395.1 Halobacillus sp.
GAGTGAAACGAGCGAGGAAGCTCATGGCAAAAAGGAGGATCGACTAAAGTCGCCACGTCCTGTGGCAACGTCGATCGACCCTACGTCGTGTAGGGCCATAGGAAAGTGTTCAAATGTGGAATCACCCGGAAAGACATGACCAGCATAAGCCGACCATCAAAAGGATTGCGTTTTTTCAATCCGTTGATGAGCGGCTTATGTCTCGAGTGTCTGGGTGATGGAACAAGACGAGTTATTTCCCCACCAGCCCTTCTGCATACAACATAACGGATCCAAATTATCTCGAAGCTGAGTCTTCAACAATCCGGCCCTATTCTTTAATAATCAGTTTTATGAAAATCAAAAGCCAGGTGGACGGTTATCCGTTCATCTGTTTTTTTGTGTAATGGAAAATTTGTATAAGGACTGCCTTTATGTGGAAGCCTAGAAGCAGGTGATGCTAAATGGGATTTCTAAGAAATTTATTAGGAACTAGAGATAAAATTGAGGATTCGAGTCTTAAAGGTCAAGACCAACAACCGAGCCAGCCGAGCTCTAAAAAATTATCGGAAAATGTGGAATACCTTTTAAATGAATTTAAGAGAACCGATGATTTGAAGATACGGGCAATGAATAATGGACAGGCGGTTCTTATGTACTTTGAGCCTCTTGTGGATCAAGAGAAAGTACAGCAGAATATTTTCACTCCTCTTGAAATGGGGCACGTTGAACATATATCCGAAATCCCGAACGCCAGAAGTTCTGAGAATTTGGAAGAGATGATTCCTACCCTGCTGCGCGGCCATGCGATTTATATGGAAAACGGCTGCTCGACTATCACACGTTTTAACGTAACTTCGGCATTCAATCGAAATGTGGAAGAGCCTCAAAATGAAAAAATAGTTCGTGGCTCGCATGATGGATTTATTGAAAACTTAATGATTAATCTCAACCTCGTTCGGAAGAAAATAGAAGACCGTGACCTGGTAGTCAAATATTTTAAAGTAGGAAAGAAAACGAATACAAATATTGCCATAATTTATATGGATGGATTGGCAGACCCTGAAATTGTTGAAAAGATGGAAGAACGAATCAAAGCGATTAGTGTAGACATGATTCAGAGTCCTGGTTATATTGAAGAATTTATTGAGGATAACCCTTATTCTCCATTTCCACAGATGCTGAATACAGAACGTCCCGACCGGGTAACAGCCAATATTATGGAAGGCCGCATTGCTCTTATGGCTGAAGGCAGCCCGACGGCATTAATTGCGCCTTCGACTTTTTTTATGTTTTATCAGGCCTCGGATGATTATAATGCCAGGTGGTACACGGGGACATTTGTACGATTAGTGAGGTTAGCTAGTTTTATTATAGCCATTGGAATGCCTGCTTTTTATATTGCTGTTGTCAGCTTTCACTATGAAGTGCTTCCAGATGAGCTGTTGCTACCTGTGAAAAGTTCCATCAATGAAATAGCTTATCCTCCGATACTGGAAGCATTAATAATGGTCGTTATTATAGAATTAATACGAGAATCAGGGATCCGGCTTCCATCACCTGTAGGTCAGACGATAGGGATTGTGGGGGGGCTTGTAATCGGAGACGCCGTTGTGCGAGCAGGTCTTGTATCGAATTTAATGGTCATCGTGGTTGCTCTGACGGCGATTTCTTCGTATGTAGTACCTTCGAATGAATTAAGTACCACCCTGAGGTTGATGACTTTTCCATTAATATTCCTGGCGGGTACGTTTGGTTTCGTAGGAATTGTGTTTGGCTTTCTATTTTTAACGATTCATTTAACCAGACTGGAATCTTTTGGAGTTCCTTACTTTGCACCAATAGCGCCTCTAAATATCAACGATTTGAAAGACACTTTTGTCAGGCTCCCCTTGTTTATGATGAAGAAGCGGCCAAAAGACGCCCATCCGTTACAAGAAAAAGCTATGGGGGAGTCAAGAGAGTGGGTGCAGCATGAGCAAGACAACAATAAAAACTAAATTATCCCGCCGCCAATATTTCTTTATGATCGTTCAAACAGAAATCGGCGTTGGGATTCTGTCCCTGCCCTATGATCTCCATTCTGCAGCTAAGCAGGATGGCTGGATTTCTCTATTAATCGGCGGCGTGCTTCTGCAAATCGTGCTGCTGGTTATTTGGCTGCTGGCAAAGCGTTTCCCAGATAAAGATTTTTTCCAGA
>NZ_JBAPTY010000131.1:0-5487 GCF_049282395.1 Halobacillus sp.
GACCCCACAAGGAGTGTTAACGACTGAGGAGGCTTGCCAGTTCCCCCGCAGGAAAGCGAGTTGTTTCCGCAGCCTCCCTTATCAAATTTTCGGCAACGGATCCAAATTATCTCGAAACTGAGTCTTCCACAATCCGGCCCTTTAGCTTAATATTGAAAAAATCTCTTTTCATTATTAAGCGGCAAGCCATTTTAATGGGTTGCGTTGCGCTCCCCCGGGCTTATAACAATTATTTTCACCGAGCTTTCCATTTATGAATATTGTATTAATCAGACTTATGTGTTTGAGGTATTCATAGGCTTAGTCAATTTTAGTAAGGGACGAATTTATTACAGGAAAAAACTATTAATTATTGGAGTATTTGATTCCATTGATATGAACCTGGCCGTGTCGAATCAATATCAGCAATATTTACAAGTGCGGAAAAGGAAACTTCACTTTTGGTGTTTCCATCATGCGCTGGGCCCGTTGATATAAATAATCAAGAGGCAACTGGGTATGACTCTCGATGAAAGGACTCCGATAACGAAAGCATGAACTGAAAAAATATAAGCTTATTAGAGTTAAAACTTGAACAAGGAAAGGTAAATTTAATGAATATTTATGAACAAAATTACTGGTCTGTGTACGTGAACTTCCTTGAAGATTTTCAGGATTTAAAATATAAGGGTTATTCAATACCTTACCTATGTCATTATGCAAGCTTGATTAGAAGTAATAAAAGGTTAGTAGCGAAACTTCATAATAAAAAATTTTTTGAAAGCTTAAATGTAAAAGTTTATGATTCAAAGGAAGTACAAGAAAAGTTTAATGACTTTATTAATGCTCATAAAAAAGAAAGAAAGGTTAAAACCACAGGCAAAGTCGTTATACATGATGTTTATAACCTTTTGCGTTTCCCTATACAAATAAAGAGGAATCTTTTTACAAAAGATAACAGCTTGTTTTTAATAGAGTCCACGAAAAGTAAGCCAAAAAACAAACCAAAAAACAAACAGGAAAACAAACAGAAAATTAAACAAAGAAATAAAAAAAGTAAACAGAGATATAAACAAAGTAAAAAAATAAGCAGGCCACAGAAACGAAGAAAGAAACAAAAAATCAAAGTGTCTAATGGTATTAAGGTGAAAGTTAAAGCAAGAAGTCGATCGACTTTAGTTAATAGTAATACCAATCACGCGAGCCATCATAAGACTTTCAACTCTTATCTTCCGTCCTTTGATCAATCTACTATTAAACGTATGCAGATTAAAGCAACCCGGATCATAAATACTTTTCCAAGGAACCACTTATATCATGACAAACTATTTAAAAAACGATTTTTCGCGCAAATTAGCAAAATAATAAGTCGAATTGAAGAGTGTAATGGTCTTTTTGAACAGGAGGATGTATCGGCTGTCATTGTTCCATCTACGCATTACCCTGAAAGTAGAACCTTAGTCATAGTGGCAGCGGAAAAAGGGATTCCTACCATATGTATGCAGCATGGTATCATCTCCAGTGAGTTTGGATATTTACCTAAGATCGCTGATGTTGATGGAGTATATGGTCAGTTTGAAGTGGATTGGTTTAAGTCAAAGGGGATTGATGAAAATGGGCTGAGTATCATTGGCCACCCCCGGTTTGATTTCTTAAATAGACCACCATCTATGAAAAAGACAGATGTTATAAAGGCTCTAAGTTTGCACCCTAATAAAAAGAATATTTTGGTGATTGTAAGAGGAAATAACCAACTTGGTATGTGGAAAACTTTTCTTGATCATATCCCTTTTAAAAAGGAAGCAAATATCATTATCCGCGACTTTACCACTAAACCACACTCATTAACTAAATCCCATCCATTTACATTCTCTTCAAGACACATTCGTCTTTATGATCTTATAAAGGCATCTGATGTGGTTGTATCCTATTGTTCTACGGTAGCTCTTGAGGCTATGATCGCTGGAAAACCTGTCTTCATTATGAATGAACAAATCCCCGGCTATGTTGGTTATTATGATGGGCTAAAGGATTTGTTCCATTCTTCTCCAGCCACCTTATCTAAGACAGTTAATGAGTACATTAAATCTAAGAAAAATCATAAAAAATACTCGGAAATAAAAAGGGAATTTCTAGCATACGCTTATCCTGGTGGAAAGCTTTCTAACGTACGACTCATGAAGTTAATACGAAGGTTAACCTCATAATATTCTTAGCGCCAAATATATATGGTGAATATAAAGGGAGAGTGGGCTTATGAATATCCTGGTCACAGGAGGCGCTGGTTTCATCGGTCGCTGGGTAGTGAAGCTCTTATTAGAGGAAAAGCACAATGTGTGGGTGCTAGATGACTTATCGAACGGAAGTATTAAAAACATTGAAGAACTGCTGGTGTATAAAAATTTCAAGGCATTTATTCATGGAGATATCAAGGATCAAAAGACGATAGAGAGTCTTTTTTATCCTGGGATTGATTTGTGTTATCACCTCGCAGCCAGCATCAATGTTCAGGATAGTATTGATGATCCAGAAACCACTTTTAATAATGATACAATCGGTACTTTTTATTTGCTGGAACTATGTCGTAAGCGCAACACCAAAATGGTTTTCATGAGCACGTGCATGGTGTATGACCGTGCGGATGGAAAAGGGATTACGGAAAAAGATCCGATTAAGCCGGCATCTCCTTATGCAGGGGCAAAAATTGCCGCTGAAAATATGGTTTTGTCCTATCATTACGCCTATGGACTTCCTGTAACAGTGGTTCGTCCATTCAACACGTATGGACCATACCAAAAGACTGGGGGAGAAGGCGGGGTAGTTGCAATCTTTATCAAAAATAAGTTAAACGGACTTCCTTTACAAATATATGGAGATGGAACACAGACGCGAGATCTCTTGTATGTAGAGGATTGCGCACGTTTTGTGGTGCAGGCTGGTTACAGGGATGAAGTGAATGGAGAAATTGTGAATGCCGGGTTAGGCCGTGATATTACCATAAACGAGCTGGCTGAAATGATTGCAAGCGACCCCAGTCATGTTAGGCATGTGGAGCACATACACCCGCAAAGTGAAATTCCTAAATTGCTTAGTGACTACAGCAAGGCGAAACGTTTGCTTGGATGGGAACCTGCGATTTCTTTATCAGAAGGGATTCAAAAAACGGAAGAGTGGATCGACAGTACGAAATTAATTTAAAGGGGCTTAAGAGTGTGGGAGAAAAGCTAGCCATTTTTGGGGGAGATCCAGTACGTGATTCGATGCTTCCTTATGGAAAACAGACGATCGATGACCAGGATATTCAAAAAGTCGTCGAAACTTTGAAAAGTGATTATATCACCACGGGGCCGGCTCTCAGGGAATTCGAAAAAGGGGTGGCTGATTACGTAGGAGCGGCGTATGCTGTCGCCTTTTCCAATGGTACCGCCGCTTTACACGCTGCGTGTTTCGCGGCAGGAATCGGCAAAGGAGATGAAGTGATCACGACTCCATTGACTTTTGTCGCCAGTGCAAATTGTGTTTGGTATACAGGTGGAAGACCAGTGTTCGCTGATGTTGATCCACAAACCTACAACATCGACCCTGTTTCGATTGAGTCGCTGGTGACTCGTAAAACGAAAGCGATCATTCCTGTGGATTACTCAGGGCAGCCGGCAGATTATGAAAAGATTCAAGCGATTGCAGACAAATACGAATTGGTCATTATTGAAGATGCCGCTCATGCTATTGGAGCTGAATATAGAGGGAAAAAGGTAGGTTCCTATAGCGATATGACAATGTTCAGCTTTCATCCTGTTAAGCACATTACAACAGGTGAAGGGGGCGTTATTGCAACAAACAACCGTGATTATTACGAGAAGTTAATGATGTTCCGAACTCACGGTATTACCCGAGATGTTGAGAAGCTTTTAGAGAAGCGTCACCCATGGGAATATGAAATGCAATTTTTAGGTTATAACTACCGAATGACCGATATTCAGGCAGCTTTAGGGAGCAGTCAATTGAAGAAGCTGGACCGTTTTGTAGCTAAACGCCGGAAGTATGTAAAGGATTATAATGAGGCGTTTGCAACTATGAATTACATTGGAATTCAGGAGCAACTTGCCGATACGGCATCTTCTTACCATCTATATGTGATTCGCTTGGATGGACCATTAAAAGGTTTGAGAAAAGAAATTTTTGATGCTCTTCGCGCAGAGAATATTGGTGTGAACGTCCATTACATCCCTGTGCATACCCAACCCTATTATAAAGAGCGAGGGTACACAAAGGGATTATGCCCGGTTGCCGAACACGTATATGAACAGATTCTAAGTCTACCTTTATATTCAGGAATGAGTCCCGATGATGTTCAGGATGTTGTCAAAGCTGTAAAAAAAGTGACAGCCTATTATGTGAATAACACTGGTGGTAGTTAATGAAAATTGCTTTCAGAGTAGACGCATCATCAGAGGTAGGCACAGGACACGTCATGAGATGTCTCACCCTTGCGAATGAACTTCGAACGTTAGGGGCAGCTTCCTTTTTTATATGCCGTAAAAAGCCTGGAGACCTGATTGAACACATTAAAAAACAAGGATATCACGTCTATGAAATTTCAGGTGGATCGGATAATTGGAAATATGAGGGAGACCAGGTCATACAGATATTGGAGAAACAATGGGAGATAGAATGGCTTGTGGTGGATCATTATGGTCTTGATGCGCAGTGGGAGAAAATTGTCCGTCCTTTTGTTCATAAGGTCATGGTGATTGATGATTTGGCTGATCGCCCCCATGATTGCGATTTGCTCCTTGACCAAAACTTATATCAATACATGAACCTTAGGTACACTGGGCTTGTTCCTGTGAGTGCGAAGCTATTCTTGGGTCCCTCCCACATGCTTTTGAGAGAAGAATTTTTATCAACATCTAAGAAGGAAGAGTGGGACGGAAGAATTGAACAGATCCTTGTTTCATTTGGAGGAACCGACCCGACGAATGAAACGACGAAAGTACTGAGAGCTATAGAGATGCTAGATCAAAAACCGAACGTGGACGTAGTGATTGGGAAATCCAGTCCAAATCTAGAAGAAATTTGCGACTATTGTCAGGATAAGACATGGACTAAGGTTCATATTCAAACAAAAGAAATGGCAAAGCTCATGGCAGCTGCTGACCTTGCCATAGGGGCTGGCGGGAGTACTGTGTGGGAGCGGTTTTATATGCGTCTTCCTTCGCTTGTTATAGAAACAGCCTCGAACCAAAAAGAAATCATAACCTTTTTACAGGAAAAAGGAGCGATCGTTTATTTAGGACATAGCGTCGCGGTCAGTGATAAGGATATTTTCCTTCAACTGAAAAAAGTCTTAGATGACAAGCCGTATATCATGGGGGTTTGGCAATCTATGAATGAGATTTGGAAAGATCATCAACCTTACGGGGTTTCCAAATACATGATGGATGGAGAACATCATGAATGATTTTCAGTTACGGCGTATGGAAAAGGCTGATTTACCGCTGGTATGGC
>NZ_JBAPTY010000132.1:0-5228 GCF_049282395.1 Halobacillus sp.
TCCCGCAGGGAGTGAAACGAGCGAGGAAGCTCACCGTTCCCCCATAGGAAAGCGAGTTATTTCCCCACCAGTCCTTCTCCAAATATCGTAACGGGCTCAAATTATCTCGAAACTGAGTCTTCAACTATCCGGCCCGTTAGTTCAATATCATCTTGCTTAAAATTCAATAAGAGCTTCTTATGATCAATAGTAGTTGAAACCCTTCTCTTATGTAATCGTACCTATTATTAAGGGTTTCATAGAAGGGAGACAAATGCTTCATATGTTTATTGTTTATATGCTCTTGTTCTTTTTAGTTTTTGCCCTCCTATTTGTTATCGGTAATTTAGTAACGGTTAATTATAAAATGACCGATAGTGAGCTTAAGCTTAGCCGAGTATTCGGCTGGGATACGACTCGTCTCCCCATTCAAGAAATTGATTCGATTTACGAGGTCGATTGGGGACATATTCCAAAAGGAGCCATTCAAATCGGTACACCAGATAGAAGTTATATTGGATTAGTATTTAAAATGAAGACCGGCAGAAAATACTTGGTTCACATTAGAAACTGTGGCAAATTGCTCGGTAAATTGAAGACTGAAAATCCAACCATTGAAATGGATATTTCCAGAGAGTTTTGGTATTAGCTGCTGTTCTCTGGGCTTTAATTTCGATCATAAACTAGGAAGCCTGAGCAATATGCTCAGGCTTCCTAGTTTATGAACCTACATATGTTTTTTTCTGTTCGAACTCATATACGGCCTCTTCAAATACCGCCAACCCCTGATCAATTTGCTCTCTGGTAACGATTAGCGGAGGAATCATGCGGATAACCTCCTGGTGTTTCCCGCATAGGTAGAATAAGACACCTTTTTCAAGGGAGGTGTCTAATATTTTCATCATTCCAGCTCCATCCGGATTCCCTGTTTCAGGGTGGATAATTTCTATTCCAATCATGAGTCCTACCCCCCGGACCTCGCCGATGACTTCATGCCTTTCTCTTATTTCTTTTAACCTTCGTAAGGCGTATGCTCCGAGTTCTCTTGAATTATCTATTAAATGTTCCTCTTCCATTACATCCAATGTAGCAAGTGCTGCTGAACAGGCAATAGGGTTTCCGCCGAACGTGGTGCCATGAGTACCCATTGGCCATTTACTCATCAATTCTTTAGAAGCAACCGTAGCACTTAGAGGCATGCCTGAAGCGATCCCTTTAGCAATCGCCATAATATCTGGGGTAACTTCAAATGTTTGAGCTGCAAACCACTCCCCAGTTCGTCCGAACCCTGTCTGAACCTCGTCAAAAATTAAAAGAATACCATGCCGGTCGCAAACTTCACGAACCTTTTGCAGCCAGGCTTTAGGAGGAATAATATAACCGCCCTCTCCAAGAACGGGCTCCACAATCATGCAGGCGACTTCTTCCGGCGTTACCTGATGATCAAATAATAGCTCTACCTCTTTTTCAAGTTTTTCCGCACAGTATTCCCCTACATCCTGCCCCTCTGGACAGCCTGAGCTGTCAGCGTAAGGCAGCTGATAAGTCAGGCCATTAGGCTGCAAAAATTTCCGATATTTACTTTTCGAGGTGCTGACTCCAAGCGCACCCAGCGACCTGCCGTGAAAACAGCCAGTAAAGGAAATCGTATAAGGACGTTGAGTCGCATATTTAGCTAATTTTAAAGCTCCTTCTATGGCCTCAGTACCACTGTTTGCAAAAAAGAAACAATCCAGATTTCCAGGTAATTTCTCTTTTAATCGATCAGCAACTCTGAGAATAGAATCATACATAATTACTCCGGAAGGACCATGCATTAAGTTATCTGCACTATCCTTAATGGCCTGCACGACTTTCGGATGACGGTGACCGGTATTAGCTACAGCAATACCCGAGGTGAAATCCAAATATTTTTTACCATCTGTTCCGTAATAGTAACACCCCTCCTCCTTTTCAACCGGCAGATTAGGATGGTCTTTTGCCATACTCGGGGCTAGTAAATCAGACATGCTTCCATATAGACTTTCAAATGATGAATTCATCTACTTCTCCTCCTAAAAAATAAAGTGGGCGATCAATACGATAATTGGGAGTGTAATGACTGTACGCTGCAGGAAAATAACAGCAAGTTCTCCCACTGAAATTGGTATCTTAGATTTAACCAGCAGTATTCCAATCTCAGACATGTAAATGAGCTGCGTTAATGAAATAGCGGCTATGACAAATCGTGTTAATTCACTCTCTATACCCGCTCCAATAACCGCCGGAAGGAACATATCAGCAAATCCAACGAGCATGGCCGGAGCTGCCTGAGCAGCTTCAGGTATTTGCATCCACTGGAGTACAGGTACAATCGGTAAGGAGAGATAGTTAAAAAATGGTGTGAATTCAGCTATAATTAAAGCCACTGTTCCAAGTGCCATCACCAATGGAATCAATGCAAAATATATATCTAGAACCGTTTGTACTCCTTGCCTAGCTACATATCTAACACCCTTAACTTCTGAAGCTTTGCTAAGAGCTTTATTTAACCCCCATTGAAAATTGGACATTCCTTCAGGTGTATCTTCTGATATTCTCATCCCTGTACCCTCATAATAAGTATCAGCTTTCCTTGATAACGGTGGGATTCTTGGACAAATGAAAGCAGCAACCAGCCCGGCTATCACTACCGTTAAATAGAAAGGTACAAAGAACTCTTCTAAACCTATGAAGCTGATCACCACTAAACTAAAAGCAATCGAGTTAATCGAAAAGTTCGTTGCAATAGTAGCAGCTTCACGCTTTGTATAATAGCCTTCTTCATATTGTTTGGTTGTAATTAAGACACCTACAGTTCCAGCTCCCATCCAGGAAGCTAAAGCATCAATTGAAGAACGGCCCGGCAGCTTAAATACTGGCCTCATGACTTTACGTAGCATAGTTCCGATAAAATCCATTAATCCAAACTCCATTAATAAAGGCATTAATATACCTGCAAAAAGAAACCACGCGGCGAGAACAGGCACGAGAGAATAAAGCATAGTGCCACCGGTAACATCTGAGATGATAAACTCCGGTCCAATGGCAAAAAGAGTCATCAGAGCAAATATGGCTCCAATTATTCTAGTAACCATCCAAAATGTGTTCACATAGAATAGTTGTTTTATAAACGGTTTATCTATAATAAATTTTGGCTTCACAGTTTTCGCTACCACTGGAAGGATAGCCGAAATCACTAGAATTCCTGTCATTAAACTTGGGAGAATCGGCTCCAAAATTGCCTGTACAGATTCTGCCATAATGCCGACGCCAATCGTAATTTTACCGCCGTAAGGAATAGGGAATAAAAACAATAACACGCCTAATAAAGAGGGAACTATAAACCAAAAATAACTTCGACTGGAATGCCGCTTCCCGTTATCCTGTTGTTCGTTCCATTCCTCCGATTGAAAACTTTCTTTTTGCTTAACCTCCATCGCTTCCACTCCTTAAAATTTTTTAATAAGGCTACATTGAAAACAACTAAACGTACTAAGACCAATTTCTAAGCTCCTCTGCATCGTTGCACTAAGACAATGGTAAAGAATTCCCCCTAATCGCTAAAGACTTTTATAGCTTTTTGTTTCCTTGTTAAAATGCCGTGTTGATTTCCACAGATAAGCATCCGATTCTTTAAGACTCAGTTTCGACTTAAATTGGTCCGTTATGGAAAGCGGACTAGGGTTGATTGAGAAATAATTCGCTTTCCTGTGGCCCTTTAGTCGAAGATCACTTTTAAGAGAAATCAGCAACGACCTATAACAAAAACAAATAAAAAGGCAAAAGACTATAGTCTCTTACCTTTTAACATGCAAGTATCGTGCCAATTTATTATTTAATTCTGTATTTTTTGAGTTTTCTAACTACTGTAGGCTGACTGATTCCTAGAGCTTCTGCTATTTTAGTCGTTGTTTGAAATTTTTGTTTCGCTTGTTCCAGTCTTTCTTTTTCTACTTTTTCCATTGTCACAGCCAAGGGTTCTTCAAAATTATTCATTTCTGAATAAGAAGAAATGATCTGCTGATAGGATTCAGGGAGATCGGAAGGAAGAATAATAGTGTCCGGCGCAGTAACGACTAATCTTTCCACCAGATTCATAAGTTCTCTTACATTCCCTTTCCATTCCAATTTGTTCAATTCATGCAGCACACCCCGGTCTAACACTTTTTTCCTTTTGTAACGGGTCGTAAAATGATCAAGAAAGGATTGTAGAAGCGGTGTAATATCTTCTTTTCTCTCCCTTAAAGGAGGGATGGTTAAAGGAACTACATTCAGTCGGAAATAAAGGTCTTCTCTAAACAGCTTTTGCTCTACAGATTCTTTTAAATGCTTATTTGTTGCACTAATCAGGCGGAAATCGGAATAAATTTCTTTTCGGCCGCCTACTTTGTAGAACCTTTTTTTCTGAATTAATTTTAGTACTTTTACTTGATTTGCCAGGGATAGCTCTCCTACCTCGTCCAGAAACAAGGTTCCGTCGGCAGCCAGTTCAGCAAACCCCTTCTTACCTCCTTTGGTCGCTCCCGTAAAAGAGCCGCCTTCATAACCGAACAGTTCCGCTTCAAATAATGAATCCGGGATCGCCCCGCAGTTAACTTCAATAAAGGGGCCGCTTGAACGCTCGCTTTTTTCATGCATCATTTTAGCTAGCTCTGTCTTGCCCACCCCTGACTCACCTAAGAGAAGAACATTCACGTCTACACCCGCAACCTGACTGGCTGTTGCGAGAATTTTGCGCATTTGTTCACTTTTAGCGATAAACTCTCCCTCATTCTGCTGCTTTAACCGAGTAAGCTCATCTCTCACACGCTCCATCTCAACCGTCATCTCTTCCATTCCGGCCTTGATTTCCATTAACTCCGTTACGTCATGCGAGTAACTGACTATACGTACAAGCTCACTTTCGTTATTAAAAACGGGCAAAGCCGTAACCAGCAATTTCTTACCCCCCTTAAGAGTTTGAACAAAAGTTGCTCTCTCATGTGACTCTACTACTTTTGGCGTAGCCAGAGGGGTAAAGAGTCCTTCTCTTTCCAGATCATAGACGGACCTGCCCATTAAGTCAGCTGCGTTAATATCGTATACTGCCCCTGTGCCTTCACTTACTTTCACAATGGTCCCGTCCGTTTTTGTGACGAGAATATCTTCCTGGAGCGAATGAAAGATCGTTTTATATTCATCCCACTCTGTCATATCACCACATCACCCTCATTATTCAAATTTGAATA
>NZ_JBAPTY010000133.1:0-25131 GCF_049282395.1 Halobacillus sp.
CATTAACAGGGAAGAAATAACAAAACACACTAAAGCAGCCCCAAGAGCTGCCCATCCATTTATTGCTAAATAGCACAGCGTAACAATGAAGGAAGTAAAAATAACTAGGTAATTTCTGCTTTCAAAAGCGACAGCAATCCCTTCAATGTAAGTGTTTCCCCGGGGTACAAGTTCATAAGAATCCATTTCTGATAACGTATTTCTTTCCATGTTGCGAACTTCTCTGAACTGGGAAGCAGCTAACGTTAAAAAGGTAACAGCTGTAAATTCTTTTTCCATTATAGAGGGAATGGCTATAGTCCCGAGTGAAGCCGCTATAAAACCCAGAGATAAATGAATAATTTTCCCGTGTAAGTAGGTAGGATACTGACGATAGTCGGTTCGAAGCATAAAGACCCGTAAAGCCGTACCGACCAAAATACCAGTAATAATTGGATACGTGTATTCATTCACACATACGCACCTCGTTTTTTAATTGTTTTAATCTTCTTCTGTTGCAATGAATACTTTAATCGGTGAATTCCATACATGATAAATAAAACGACCATACCTTTTAACACAAAAATTATCGTTTGTTGATTGAAAAAGGGTTCTTCCAAAATGTAAATTGAAAATACCAAATAAGACCATAATAAACCAAACGCATTAATTAGCAGCCAAGCCCCAATTAAACTAGGGAGGTCCTGAAACATTTTATGAAGAACAAATAAGAAAAATATTACTCCCAGGTAAACACCCGGGAGTCTGGACCAAACTGGCTGCACCAGTAAAAAAAGCTGAACAGCTGTATAACCAATACTTAACACAATTGGCCAGAAATGCTGGATCATATTTTTACGAGTGATCTTCCAGAAATAAGTGCCAAAAATGCCTAATAGCAAAACAATGTAAAGCTGAAAGTTTATGAACTGATTATCTCCAAGGGAATATGTACATATTATGGTCCAGATAAAAAGTAACAATCGACTCCGTAAATTTGAAGATGGAATGAAAAAAAAGATGATGAGAGCAAGGAACCAAGCATACCAGTAGTAAATAGCTGCCAATCTTTACACCCCTTCCTTCTTTTTATTATGGATCACTATGCCCTTCTTTAAACATCTGCCCATACAAAAAACCCATGATAATAATCATGGGCCAAGTCTTTGGTCTGACCATTCTTTAGTCCGGCCAAATAGTATATAGGGGTTATGAGACAAGTCGTGAATATTGGATGCATTCAACAGCATCATCGCAATTTTTATCTCTTCATGGATATGACAAATTTCATTGACCAGAGCCTCTTTACCTTCTTCAACCAGGACACGAAGCAGCCCTCCAGCCATTCCAAATGCCTTACCTCCTAAAATAAGTCCTTTCACTCCATCCAGTCCGTGACGAACACCACCGGATGCAATAATATGAAGATCCGTGGACACAGAAGAAGATTCCAAAATGGAAATAGGGGTAGGGATGCCCCAGTTATTAAATGATGATAAGGGGTTGTCTCTTCTCATATTCTCAACTTTAGAGAAATTTGTGCCCCCCTGCCCTCCTACATCAATGTAACGAACCCCCATAGAATATAAGGTTTCTACTGTCTCTTTCGACATGCCATAGCCTACTTCTTTTACGATTACAGGGATAGACATGTTAGATACAATCTCTTCTATCCGACGAAGACGATGGGAAAAGTCTCTGTCTCCTTCAGGCATTATTAATTCTTGAAGTGTATTAATATGAATTTGCAGTCCATCCGCTTTAAGCATGTCGACAGCTTCTTCTGCCTGAGGAACGGTAGCTTCACTCCCCACATTTGCAAAAATGACTCCCTCAGGATTTACTTCCCTCACGACTTCATAGGTAGATCTCTCCTCGGGATTTTTAATGGCTGACATTTGCGAACCTACTGCCATCCCAATACCGGTTTCACTTGCGGCTAAAGCGAGGTTCCGGTTAATTTCTTTCGTTTCTTCTCCACCACCACCGGTCATTGCATTAACAAAAAGAGGGGAACTCAAATGAAGTTCCCCTACTTGTGTCTCTATACTCAATTGATTAAAGTCCAGACGAGCCAGACTTTGATGAACGATTTCCACATCGTCAAAATGATTGTGATAAGCTCGTTCGTGACCTAATGCATGGCGGATATGATCAATTTTCCTCTCAGATCTTGACATATCCAACACCCGCTCAATTATTTTTTGTATTTATCCAGTTTGTCGCCAATCATATCACTTAGTGAGAAACCGGAATTGTCTTCTTCCTTCTCATACTGCTGGTACTCTTCTCTAGTTTGTTCAGCTTCAAGTTCTTTCATACTTAAGGAAAGACGTTTGGCTTCTCCATCTACGTCTAACACTTTAACTTGTACCTGCTGTCCTTCTTCCAGGACTTCACCAGGAGTACCAATGTGGCGATTGGAGATTTGAGAAATGTGAACGAGTCCTTCAACACCAGGGAACACTTCTACAAATGCTCCGAAGCTTACTAAACGGCGAACCGTTCCTTCTAGCACCTCTCCCTGTTTAACTTTTTCCTGAATATCATGCCACGGACCAGGTTGAGTGGCTTTTAAGGAAAGTGATATTCTCTCGTTATCGCGATCAACAGATAGTACTTTAACTTTAACCGTCTGCCCCTCTTCAACTACATCAGATGCTTTTTCTACATGCTGATGAGATAGTTGGGAGATATGTACTAATCCGTCAATACCTCCAAGGTTTACAAACGCACCGAAGTCTGTCAATCTTTGAACAGTGCCTTCAATTACCTGACCATCTTCAAGTGAGTGCAGTACCTCCTGCTTTTTCGCTGACTCTTCCTCTTCCACTACTGCCCGGTGAGAAAGAATGACACGATTTTGTTCTCGATCCAGTTCAACCACTTTAAGAGAAAGGTTTCTACCTTTGTAATTTTCAAAATCTTCAACATAGTAAGTTTCTACTAAAGATGCAGGAATAAATCCTCGTAGGCCGATGTCTACTACAAGACCGCCTTTTACAACGTCTTTAACTTCAGCTTCGAAAATTTCTCCACTCTCATACTTGTCTTCCAAGTCCTGCCATGCTTTATCTGCATCAACAGCTCTTTTAGATAGGACGATTTCATCATCTTCTACCTTTTTCACTTGCAGGGTCAACTCGTCCCCTTCGCTGACTGCATCTGAAGCTTTTTCAACATGAAGGCTGGATAATTCACTAATAGGTACAATACCCTCAACTTTATATCCAACATCTACGAGGACTTGTTTTTCTTCAATTTTAACAACTTTCCCAGTAACAATGTCCCCGGCAGAGAATTCTTGCATTCCAGATACTTCTTGATTCATTTCATCCATACCAAGCTACCTCCTTCAATTTCCGACACAACCTTGAAACAGAAATGCCCTTTTTTCTAACTTCTAATATTTAGAGCTTTTTGTCAAGTGATTACGCTCCATCAGCTGTGAATTTTATGCAGTTTTCTGATTTCTTCCATAATTCGATCCGTTACGACTTGTGCAGAAGCTTTTTCCTCACGGTATCCACTCATATCAATGGGTTCACCATAAACGACTTTCAACCGCTGAAACTTCTTATAAGGTCCTACTATAGCGCAGGGAACAATATAGGCTTCAGAACGTAGAGCAAAGAAACCTGCACCAGCCAAACCTTTTCCAATTTCGCCATTTTTTTGTCTTCTTCCTTCTGGGAAAAGACCGAGTACATGATTATTATTAAGAATTTCCAGACCTTGACGGAGCGCATTACGATCACGCATGCCTCTCTTTATTGGAAAAGCATGGACTCCTTTAAGAATTCCCCCAATCAGCCTGTTTTTAAACAATTCTTCTTTGGCAAGGAAGTAAATATCCCTGCTGTTTGTAATACCTACTACAGGTGGATCTGCATTAGATATATGATTGGAACAAACAATAACGGGACCTTCTTTTGGAATATTGTGTTTACCAATAACTTTAATCCGGTATAAAGGGTAAAAGATGACAGCACAAATCCATTTCCCAAGCTTATACAAGCTCATTATTTATTCCCCCTCTCCTTCTTATCATTAACTACTTCAATTATTTGCTCTACTACTTCTTCTATTGTTAAAGAGGTGGTGTCTACGATAACAGCATCGTCAGCTTTTACCAGCGGAGCGACTTCGCGATTTGAATCTATTTCATCACGCCTGCGGATTTCTTCCTTAAGATCTTCCAGGTTTGAGTCATACCCTTTAGACTGGTTTTCTTTATGACGTCTTTCTGCTCTTTCATCCACAGAGGCTATCATAAATATCTTTACATCAGCATTAGGCAGTACATGAGTCCCTATATCCCTGCCATCCATCACTACCCCTTGTTGATTAACAAGCTCCTGCTGACGGCTTACCATTTCTTCCCGTACGTCTTTATGCTTAGATGCAATAGATACCTGGTTCGTAACATCGTTTGTTCTTATATCATCCGATACATCGTCTCCATCAAGAAGAACTCTCTGCCCATTATCACTCTGCACTAATTTTAAATCCGTTTCCCTTAATAATTGTGCCAGAGCGTATTCATCTTCAAGTGAAACACCATTATTTAAGGCTTTCCAAGTTAATGCACGATACATTGCACCTGTATCTACATATATTAAAGATAATTTTTCAGCTACTCTTTTTGCTACAGTACTTTTTCCGGCAGCAGCTGGGCCGTCAATTGCAATTGTCATAGTATCCATCAGTTCAGTTTCCTCCAATTTACCTTATACAAATAAAAGCGCACTTAAATAATGAAAGCGCGCCTAAGAGCCCTCAGATGGCTAAACCCACCATGAGAGACTCTTAATTACTCTGTACAGAATAACATAACTAATTGGAAAAAATCCATTATTATGTAGTCACTTTAGTGCCTTTCTACGCATGTTCATCTGTTGCTCAAAACAATATCGAATGATTAGCTGACGCTGTTTTTCTAAAATATTTTCAAACTGCATGGATACTTGATTTCTCTTTCCGTTGTCTTGTTGAATTATTCTTACTACGATTCCCTCGGCCTCCACGTACCGGTTTTCACCAGAATTCATAGGGAGAACTAACGTTAAGTTTACGCGCTGGTACTTATACATCTGTACATGAAAAGGTTCTAAAATTGCTGCTCCGCCGCCACTAATATCCTGGGTCACTGCCGTGAAGCATTGGTTTTCAAACTGAACCGCAACATCTATTGAAGCGTCTACACGCACGTACTTTCTGCGCTGTATCCGAATAAGATCTTTTCGCGGAGGGAACGTCAGCACAAACACCGGAATATTTAACTTTTTTCGTGCTACGACCGCCGTGTTAAAACAATATACGGATTGATCTTCAGTGATAAAGCTCGCCTGGATTTCAGTGCCTTCCATAATAAAAGCCGCTTTATCTGTCTTTACGTTAATAGGGTAATCAATATATATATACTCTTTCATGTGATCAACAAGTTTACATTTATATTTCTCTGGTTCTTCATTATCTTTTGAGTTAATTTCTAAGGTGAACGGCATACCAATTTTTAATATCTTCATGTTACCCCCAAATATCTAAGACTTTTGTATTAATTATATTATCTCATTTTTAAATAAATATGGAAAGTATATAGGTCTTGTGAATTAAAAAAACCCCCAAATTAATGGCGGTTTTTCTAAACTAATTAAATTTTATTTCAGCTTTTTTTAATGTTTCCACTTTTTCTTCCTGCCCATTCTGAGCGTTAATAAATATTCTATACGTAGTATTTTCTTTAGTAGTTAAAAATTCGTAACATAATACAAGCTCTTTTAAGTCATTTTCGATAACAGACAGGCGGTTTTCCTGTATTTCTAATCCCGGGTTTACTTTGGAGCGTGCTTCTTCTTCTGTGATCTCAGGTTTTTCAATTTCACGATCCTTGTGATCATCGTAGTAGTCTCTTGCGGATAAACCAAGTACTTCACCATTATCTAACCCTACTTTTACAACTACGGATTCTGGATAATAACGAATGTCATCCTTAGTATAAACATAACGAAAGATCCCTATGTTATTATACTGGTTCGTTTCAGCCAGCTCTAAACCTTCTGCCTCAAGTCCATCTACATATTTCTCTGCTTTCTTGGATGCTTCGTGAAGACTAATTTTCGCCTCTCCCATTTTGCGGCTGATCATAATGGTTAAAGGATGCCCTCCCTTTTCAGTTAAATCCATATAACCATTGCGCTTCCCATTATCAAACGAAGCAGTGTAAGTCGGTACATCTGCTCCCTTACCTGATTTAGTCAGAGTAAGTTTATTAACATCAACTTTCTCAAGCCATTTACTGGCAATTTGTTTGGCTTTTGCTTCTGAAACAGGATCCCCCTGTAAATTTTTATAACTTTTCTCTGGACTGGCAGCCGTTATACCTGTTTGAGCGGTCGTTTGTGTATAACCGTCAACTGTTTTCTCTACGGTCTTGAACCCATCTACAATAGTGTTATCGCCTGCTTCATTGTTTGTAGAAAGAGCAAGTTGTACATCCATCCAGCGCAAGTTATCTTTCAAAACAACATTTTGCACTTTACGTAACTCGGTTTCAATCTCACCTGAATGCTTATGAAGCTCTTCCAGTTTCTTTATTTCTTTTTCACTCAGAGGCTTCTTCTCTAAGTCACGAATAGCGGTTTTATAAGCGAAATCCCCTATTTCATAGAGAAATTCTTCAGTCTTATTAAACGGGAGCAGAGTAAGAGGAAGCTGCCCCACATCTGAATTAGCTTCCGAGGTGATTCTCCAAATTTCAGCCAACTGCGGCGAAAGCTGCTGTCTGGTGTTCATAGCCAGAGTAGCACCTATTTTGTCGTGCAGAAGATCTACGTTATAAGTGAGCTCGTGAAATGCGCGCTGATAACTGTTCTCCGCTTGAATCAGCACTGCATTTTTATCCTGATTTTCCTTGTAGCCCCAGACTGATGTCCCTACAACTACTATACTTAATACGACAATTGTAATCCAGCGAACCATTCTTCCACCTCCTATTTACAGAATATATGTTTACCAATCTTCTTAATTTGCGGCCTTGACCATATCCAATCCGATGTTGCGGTGTTAGGATTAAAATAATATATAGCCTGACCAGAAGGATCCCATCCGTTGATAGCGTCCAATACCGCTTCTTTGGCCGTTTCATTAGGCTGAAGCCATATCTGTCCATCACTTACCGCAGTAAATGCTCGTGGTTCAAAAATAACTCCTGACACGGTGTTCGGAAACGTTGCACTCGACACACGGTTAAGAATTACAGATGCCACTGCCACTTGACCAACGTAAGACTCACCTCGTGCTTCTCCATACACAGCATTTGCCATCAATTGGATATCATTCTGAGAATACCCGCTTGGAACATTAACAGCTGTTGGTTTCTGTTTCTGAGGAGGTTTCTGGGTTCCTTTTGGTTTCTGCTGTTTAACCTGCTGGGTTTTCGGAGTACCTCCGTAATACGTGAAATCATTCCCTCTTTTCACTTGCTCCTGAACAAATCCCTTGTCATATTTACTAGCTTTAATCAGTTTATTTTTTACTTCTTCTCCTACTAAACCATCAATTTCAAGACCAAATTCATATTGGAAATTTCGAACGGCCCAATAGGTTCCCCATCCAAAGACCCCATCGATGTTACCGTTATAAAACCCGAGATATTGTAATCTGGCTTGTAATTCAATCACATCATCTCCGGTGGCCCCATGTTGTATAACTTGATTTGAAAAAGCTTCTACAGAGTTGACAGCTGTCCATTCTGAAATAGGAAATATGAGCATAGCCGCTCCCAATCCAATAATTATCATTTTCTTCCATATCATCCGAGTTACACCCCTGACCAGTAGTATTATTTATAAGATTAGTTTCCAACCGTTTATAAACTTTATACATGTTTATCCATTAAAAAAACCGCCGTTGCAACGGCGGTTTACTTTATATCATGTTTTTTGAAGATCTTCATGATGTTCATTGGCTAATCTTATCTTTCTGAATCCTATCATCCATAAAACGATCATAAATGGAGTAATCCAGTACAGCCAAGTCTGGTTCAATACAGTAATAATATAATCATACAAGGTATGTAAACCCACTGGAATTAGTAAAGCTAAACTTAAGCATAAATTTTGGCTTTGGCTGGCGAATTTTGCTTTACCCATGTAAAAACCCATAAGAATTCCAAACAAAGCATGAGAAGATACTGGAAAGACAGCTCTTAACAGTGCAATCTCAATGCCATTTGAAAAGATATAAATAATATTTTCTATTGTTGCGAAGCCTAAACTAATTGCCACACCATAGATAATTCCATCGTAGTGATGATCAAAATCTGAATGCCTATAGGCAACAAATAAGAGAAAAAACCATTTAAAAAATTCTTCCATTAACCCAGCTAAGAAAAACGACCTCAATAGCGGAGTCTGAAATACCCCTTCAGTTTCAAAAGCATACTGAATAAACATCAAGGGAAATACCATGATGATGCCTATAATAAACATGCGGATGATCAGTGGAAGCGGTTCTAGCTCAATTCTTTTACTTAAGTATATGAATGTCATAATTGCTATAGCAGGAGATATGGCTGCAGTCAGCAAGGCCATAAAAATCAGCCCTCTCTCATTCTTTCGCCTTATTTCAATGGTATCATGAAGAATGTGGAAAAGGAATAAGGGATACGTCCGAATGGATAAATATCAAAAAAGTACCAGCTTGGCTGGTACTTTTTTATCATTCCTGATTAGAATTTCACACATGATATGTCTGGAAGAAAGAATACCATCGAGATAAATGAGTAGAGAAAACTCTGATTGACCTAAATAGTAACGGGAAGTGCAGAGCACAGAGGTCTTTCACCAGAAAGTGCCTGAGAAGAAGGCTTATGCTCCAGTGGAAGTTTAATAAGTAATATCGCCCTCAAAATTGGAAGCTAGAATGACCGCTAATTTTATACGGGCTTTCTTACTATCGTCATCATCTCCCAGTATGACACCATGCTTATAGAGATCGTAGGCACTACCTAAATAATCATAAGTCGTATAAACGGAACCTTCTTCTGATGTGGTAGTAATTACAATTCTCACTCCTGCTTCAATTGATTTAACAATTTCAGCCATCATTCCGGGTGCTACTTGCCCTCTTCCTACACCTTCTAATATTATGCCTTTCGCCTGACTCTCGCGTGCAGCTTTAATAAAAGCTCCGTCCGCACCTGAATAAGTCTTAACGATATCTACCCTTGGAATATCCGTTATAAGATCATAAGTTTCTCTATTTATCGGTTTTTGATAGATATGAACTTCGTCGTTATCAATAATCCCTAAGTAACCAAACCCAAAAGCATTAAACCCCTGGATATTCGAAGCGTGTTCTTTCTTTACATATTTAGCTGGAAATATACGTTCATTAAAGACCACTACAGCCCCTGCTCCATGCAAATCCTGACTACACGCTGCATAAATGGCATGTCTCATATTAATATAAGCATCACTGCCCATCTCGCCTGGCGACCTCTGAGATCCAGTTATAACAACCGGTCGCTGATCATTAATGGTTAAGTCAAGAAAGTACGCACTTTCCTCTAAAGAGTCGGTGCCATGAGTCACTACAACACCTGAAACCATATCATCTTCAAAGTAAGCTTCTATTTTCTCTTTAAGCCATTTAAGATCTTCAAAGCCTACGTGCATACTTGGTTTTTGAAATACAGAATCGATTACTACATCAATATCCGTTGGAAGCTTCAGCATTTCAGCCAGCTCCTCACCAGTTAAAGCACCAGAGGATAATTTACCAGACTGCTTATTAGGTACACTAGCTATGGTACCTCCCGTGGTAAGCAAAACTACTTTACTCAAAATAAAGCCCCCCTTTAAACAATGCGGAATGATAATTTATACAAAAAATCTCCCAAACCTTCTCTGGAGCGGGAGGTGGCTAAACGGACGGCTTATTTCTTACTGCCAATGGCACGAGCAATTTTTCCGCCATGATGCCGACCATTTTCAATAAATATCTCATTATTATTATATCCAGCTGCAATTACCCCAGCGATATAAATACCAGGAACATTGGTTTCCATACTATCTTCATTATAATCAGGGCGCCCGGTCTCTCTATCAAACTCAACGCCCATCTTTGTCAAAAAGTTATGGTCGGGACGGTAGCCTGTCATAGCGAAAACAAAATCGTTCGCGATGCGTTTTTCCTGCCCTCGGCATTCGTAAATAACCTCGGTCTCAGTAATTTCTTTAATATGCGCACAAAAATCCATACTTACGGCACCTTTTCTTACCAGAGCTTCGAATTGAGGTAAGATCCATGGCTTAATACTTTTGGAATATTCTTCACCACGATATAAAACCGTAACATTAGCTCCGGACTTTTCCAATTCCAGAGTGGCATCGGCTGCTGAATTTTTTCCACCGATAACTACGACATCTTTATTATAGTAGGGGTGGGCTTCCTTGAAGTAATGCTTAACCTTCGTAAGCTCTTCTCCCTTTATACCTAAATGATTCGGCTGGTCGTAGTAACCGGTCGCAATGACCAGGTCCTCCGCTTTATATTCCGCCTGTTCACCTGTCCGCTTTTCAGTCTTAACTATAAATCCTGATTGCTCTTGTTCCACGTGCATTACTTTTTCGAAAGCATTGATGCGTAACTCTTCCCTGCCAGCTACTGCACGGTAATAGGCTAGAGCCTCGTTTCGCACGGGTTTTTGACGTTCCGAAATAAATGGAATGTTTCCAATCTCCAGCTTTTCACTTGAACTAAAAAACGTTTGATGAGTTGGGTAATGAAAAATAGAATTAACAATATTCCCTTTTTCTATAATTAATGGTTCAATGCCCATTTTCTTTAGCTCTATGGCTGCACTCATACCACAAGGGCCACCGCCAATTATGATGACTTTTTCTTCCTGATGCACGTTATTCACTCCTTTTTCCAGAAGTATCTGGAACTTACGTTCGATTTAATAAACAAAAGTAAATCTCCTACCATGTAAATGATAGGAGATAATTGTGGTCAAATCAACCTATATCCATCCTCTAAAACGAGAAGCTTCTGCCATCTTTCTTACACCAACCATGTAAGCAGCTAAGCGCATATCTACACGTCGTGTCTCTGCGGTTTTGTAAACGTTATCAAACCCTTTAACGATCACTTTATGGAGTTTCTCTTCCACTTCTTCTTCTGTCCAATAGTATCCTTGATTATTCTGGACCCATTCGAAATAAGAAACCGTAACTCCTCCCGAAGATGCCAAAACATCAGGTACAAGCAATATTCCTCTTTCAGATAATATTCGAGTGGCGTCTAAAGTAGTCGGGCCGTTTGCCGCTTCTACCACGATACTTGCTTTTATGTTGTGAGCATTTTCTTCTCGAATTTGATTTTCGATAGCAGCAGGAACTAATATGTCACAGTCCAACTCCAACAATTCTTCATTGGATATTGTATTTTTGAAAAGATTTGTAACCGTACCGAAACTATCCCGGCGGTCGAGTAAGTACTCAATATCCAGACCATCAGGATCATGCAGCCCTCCATAGGCATCGGAAATTCCAATAACCTTAGCTCCACGATCGTGCATAAATTTAGCTAGAAAGCTTCCGGCGTTACCAAAGCCTTGAACAACCACTCTGGCACCTTCTACATTAATACCTTTCTTTTTGGCTGCCTCTTCAATACAGATGGTTACACCTTTAGCCGTGGCTGTTTCCCGGCCGTGTGATCCGCCTAAGACAAGCGGTTTACCAGTGATAAAACCAGGGTTATTAAATTCATCTATACGGCTGTATTCATCCATCATCCATGCCATGATCTGAGAATTTGTAAATACATCAGGCGCTGGAATATCCTTTGTAGGACCTACAATTTGACTGATAGCCCTAACATAACCGCGGCTTATGCCTTCAAGTTCGCGGAAAGACATTTCACGAGGGTCACAAACGATTCCGCCTTTTCCTCCACCATAAGGTAAATCTACAATTCCAGCTTTTAAACTCATCCAGATGGATAAAGCCTTGACTTCTTTTTCTGAGACGTTCGGGTGGAAACGCACCCCGCCTTTGGTAGGACCAACCGCGTCATTATGCTGGGAACGATAGCCTGTGAATATTTTAATATGATCATTATCCATCCGTACAGGAATCCTTACCGTCATCATCCGCACCGGTTCTTTCAAGAGTTCGTAAACTTCGTTAGGATAACCTAATTTATCAAGTGCTTTTTTAACCACCGTCTGTGTGGATTTTAAAACATCGAGTTTATCATTGTTTTCGTTTGCAGCATCTGTCGGCTTATCCGCTACCATCCATTTACCTCCTAATATCCGTGCATTCGCTTTCAGGGTATTCTTTCAGTCAATAGTATACACTTTCACCTCTATTATGGAAAGCGTGTTTTAGCATTCTAGTGTCTTTAACCCGAAAAATGTAAGCGATTGCACCCTCTATTATTTATCAAGTTGGGATAGTTCTACGAATTTTTCTATAAGATCGTCGTAGCTCCAGCCTATTTCCTTGGCGGAATCAGGGAATAAACTAGTTGGAGTCATCCCCGGAAGTGTATTCACTTCCAGAATCACCGGCTCCCCTTTTTCATTAATTATGAAATCTACACGAGAATAAACTTCACATCCTAATAACTGATGAGCTTTCACCGCTTCTTGTTTTAGTCGATCGGTAAGATTATCCGGCAGTTTGGCAGGAACAATATGTTCACTTCCACCTGGTTTATATTTTGAGTCAAAATCATAATAATCATTCTTAGGAATGATTTCAATAACCGGAAGCGGCGTTTCTTTTCCTTTTTGACCTATGACGGGGACCGTCACTTCTCTTCCCTGAACATAATCCTCTACCAGAATAGTAGAATCAGAGTGAGCAGCTGTTTGGACGGCTTTTTCAATCTGACCTTCATTCTTCACAATTGTTAGTCCCAATGTGGATCCTTCCTGGTTCGGCTTAATCACGAATGGCGTAGGAAAATGCTTCTTGATATCTTCCACTATGTCACTCATATTCAATAAGCCCGTAACATCAAACGTTTTGCTGTTTGCAGTTTGAAGTCCATTTAATGAGAAGATTTGTTTTGATTTTGCTTTATCCATAGCTAGAGCTGAGGATAATACACCTGACCCTACATAAGGAAGGTTAAGCATATCAAGCAAGCCTTGAATTTTACCATCTTCACCAAAGCGTCCATGAAGTCCCAAGAAAACAAGATCCACTTTTAATTCCAGTATATCTTTAATTTTTTCGGGTGAAAAATCGATAGCGATCACTTCATGACCTTTGTTTTTTAACGCTTTTATTATTCCCTTACCTGTAGATAAAGAAACTTCCCGTTCTCCAGAAGTCCCTCCATACAATACTGCAATCTTCATTATGGACACTCCATTTCTTACCATCTTAAAATTTCAAACATCCTTATCTATAGTAACATGTTCTATAATGAGCTTCTATTAAAAATAAAAAGAACGAAGCTTATAAAGCATCGTCCACTCAAAACGGATTAAGAAAAATAATTTTTAATTGTCCTGCATGCATTATCTTTCATAATTTGCTTTCCATACTCGGCCAATCTATACGATGTAGCTGAGGAGGCAGAGGCAAATTCAGATAGTAAAGCAATAACTTGATCGATATCCAAATGAATGATGTCTTCATCCATAAGGAGCATATAGTAGAAATCATTGTAATAATATACATTTCCACCCGTAACACCCAGCTTGTGTAAGTGAATACCGGCCTGGATGACATGTTCAAAATCTTCGAATGAAAACATCATTTCTTTACTTTCATCCAGTGTAACTTTCATTTCCATGTAATCTTCTTCATCTTCCATATCAGTTGGCTCAGTTTTGGTAACAACAATTAACATGCCCTGTGCCTGTAATAGATACACCTGCACAAGTAACACACCTGTTAACTCGACCCCGAGCTCAATTCCCGCATCATACATCATATCGCTGAAAATTCTATGGACTCTTGGAAGGTCACTCCACAATTCTTCTTTTGATAATCCTCTATCCAACAAATCATCAAAGGTTAGAAAAATTTTAAATTTCTCATTTGTCATTCTTTCCACTCGCACATGATCGCCCCCTGTCACAATGTGTGTTATCTATATAGTATGATGACTGATGCGATTATGGCACCTTTTTTCGAATTATATCTAAAGTGTGTTTACAGGGGCAACCTTTTTACTGCAACCTTCATTTTCATTGCTGCTAATGCTTGGTCAGCCAGGCCTCCCAATCTTTTTTAGTGTTTCCGACAAGGAATGGCTCCATTCGTTTTTTATCAAGTTCCGATAACCGATCATAAGCCAAGCCGCCCAGTCCTATTTTCAACTCAGGAAACTGCTTCTGTAAAGATTCGGCCAGACTTACCGTAATGGGAATATTTTTCTTTAACGTGCATGACATAAACATGTAGGATGGTTCTATTTCGTCAATAACAATATCAATGTCGCCCCCGGCAATGCTCTGTCCCAGGTAAATAACGTCATATCCTTTACGTTTCATATATAGTGCAAATATCAACAGTCCAAGTTCATGACGCTCATTAGGGCCACATACAAGAAGGGCCTTAGGAAGCATAGCATCAGAAGGAATGGAGAGAAGCATCATCCCCATTCTGGAACGGAGGAAATGGCTTGCAAAGTGTTCATGTGCACTAGTAATCCGGTTTTCTTCCCAAAGGTCTCCAATTTTAACTAAGAGAGGACCTATAATATCAATGGCTACTGTTTCCGGGGTAAACAAGCTAAAGGCATGATCCAGTTTCTGCTGTGCTTCATTCTCTTCAAATGACAGCAGCGCATTCAGAAGATCATCTCCCAGGATCTCTAATTGATTACTGCTTTCCGTATGACTGGAAGCATCCACTGCATTCTCATTGCTCTCAAGAAGGGATACAGCCTGGGAAATAGTAAATCCTTTATCCACTTTTTCCATTAACCACTTTAATATTTTAATGTGCTCATCTGAATATAAACGATGCCCGGCTTCGTTTCGGGACGGTCGAACAATTTGGTACCGGCGCTCCCATGCTCGAAGAGTGCCGGGCTGAATTCCCACCATTTGAGATACAGCCTTTATATTATATTTTGCTTGCTTTGTCCCCATTTGCCTTCCTCCAACTCTTTCCTTTTCCTATAATTATATATGAATAGTTAATCACGTGTAAAATTTGTATATTCTTTATATAATATTTGAATAACCCTGTCAGGAAGATTTAATGATAATAGAATGCAGTTCTGCTCTAGTTCCCAGACGCAGGGGGAGCAGTGAGGTTCCATAGCCTTCACTTATAAGAAGAGGCGGCTTTTCAGATTCAAACCATCCTCCTCTTGTGTAAGGGCCTAATCCAAATAACCGGATTTGACCACCATGGGTGTGTCCGCTCAGTACTAGATCAAACTGTTTCTGATCCTGCTGGTTCATTTTGTGATAAACGTAAGGATCGTGAACACATAGTATTTGATAATTAATGTGATCGTTTATGTAGGCAGCCTGACGCCTGGGCTTCATAAAATAAGGATCAATTCCACTTAATAGAAACCTGTCCTCCGATTGGAAGGTCACCTCATTATCCGAATTTGAAAGAATATGAATATGATGATTATCAAGAACATCCAGAAGATTGGCTCTTTCCAGTTCATGGTCATTATTTCCGGGAACAAAATAGACAGGGGCTTCCCACTGCTTTAATTTCTCTAGATTGTTCTTCAATCTGGTTAGAGGCGTTCGCTTATCTACTAGATCTCCCCCAATGATTACTACATCCACATTTTTCAGCTTGTTAAGGGTTTTTTGGTTTATTTCGCGGTTATGAACGTCTGAAATAAAGACAATGTGCAGTTCTTGAGCGAAAGGAAAAGCGGAATCTTCGATTACATGTTTATCCAAGTAGTCTTGTTCTGCCCTAAAGTACATTCCTGCAAGAAATAACAATCCCAAACTTGCTACTATTAAGACCCCAGCTAACACTTGCCCCACTCTCCCAAAGATAGAATAAAATTAATCGTACCATAAAAGTAATCCACAAAAAAACTGCTATGAACAAGTCATAGCAGTTAATCTTTACACTTCTTTCACACTTAAAATCCTAAATCCTGTCTTCTCCAGCTTATTTGTAAATTGTTCTATATTATCCTTCTTTTCAATTTTTAGTACGATTCTACGTGCAAGCTTATCCGTTTCATCAAACGTAGCCAGGGATATGACATTTTCATGATAGCTTTTAATAATGTCTCCCAGTCTCTCAATTCGGCCACTTGACTCTTCAGAAGTAAAAGCAATTCGAATACCTTTCTTTTTACTTCCAAATGCGCTTTCAAACTGCTCAATCACATCAAAACGTGTGACAAGCCCCTGAAAATTTCGTTCTTGATCTACAATGGCCAGTAAAGGAAAACCTTTAAACGCTGGCAGTGTGCGTTCAAATACTTCTTCATCATGGATATAGAAGTCCTCATTTTCAGCAATATCACCTGCGGTTGTTTGGTTTAAAAAGGTTTCTTTACTTTGATCCGCATTAAAATAAGCCCGATAAATAATCTCCTTTGAAACCATTCCTAGGAACTTTCGACCATTAAGTACAGGCATTGCCTGGAGATCATGCTCATTCAATAAATCTAAAATGCCACTTAAACGATCATCTGTCATTGCAGTGTATGATCGATGTGCAGGTTTCATAATACTCTTCACAAACATACGCTCACCTCTTCATATTCTATTATACATCCTATCCTTCATTTAATTCATTTCTCCAGAGACCAGGTTTATTCCTCCTTTTATTCGCATAGGACATGCCGAATAATCATAAATTTTGATAATGAGTACAGGAAGGGGATATTAATGTTTACTTTGATTAAATGTTATCAACCGTATCACGGTCCATTTGATCCATGTCCTCCTCGGCAGAGGGCTTGCTATCAAACTCCTCCCAATCTATATGTTGGTTTTCAACAGCCTAATCTTCCTCAATTCTCTTTGCATGAGGCACTTTATAAAGGCACGCTTTGGCCTTGCTTCTTCGACCCTTATCCAACTCCGCCAGGGAAAGGGGACCATTCATGAACAATCCATCGGAAGCTGCAACCGAAAGATACGAATTAATGGAAAAAATTCAAATGGTAGACTTTGCACTTGTGGAGCTAACTCTTTACTTAGATACGCATCCAAATGACTTCCAAGCTATTCAGCAATTTAATGAGCTGGCGGTCCAAAGTAGGGATTTGAAAGCAAAATATGAAAAACACTTTGGACCGTTGCGCCAGTATGGGGCCAGTTTTTCAGGTTACCCATGGAATTGGAAAGACAGCCCCTGGCCCTGGCAACTTTAAAGGATAAAAAAGGAGGGATTTAATGTGGTACTATGAAAAGAAATTACAATATCCAGTTAAAGTAACGGAATGTAACCCAAGACTTGCTAAATACTTAATTGAGCAGTATGGAGGAGCTGATGGGGAGCTATCTGCTGCACTCCGTTATTTAAATCAGCGTTACAGCATCCCTGATAAGGTTATTGGATTATTGACTGATATAGGAACGGAAGAATTTGCCCATCTGGAAATGATTGCTACTATGATTTATAAATTAACTAAAGATGCTACACCTGAACAAATGAAAGAAGCTGGTTTAGGTGCCCATTATGCTAACCATGACCACGCCCTTTACTACAATAACGCTGCAGGAAGTCCGTGGACAGCTACTTATATACAAGCTAAAGGTGACCCGATTGCAGATCTCTACGAAGACATCGCAGCCGAAGAAAAAGCAAGAGCTACTTACCAATGGATTATTAATATGTCAGATGATCCGTGTTTAAATGACAGCCTTAAATTCTTAAGAGAAAGAGAGGTTGTTCACTCTCAACGTTTTCGGGAAGCAGTTGAAATTCTTAAATTCGAGAAAGATCGAAAGCAATTTTTTTAATATCACACAAAATACTTCCCCTTCCTTAGTAGGCGGGGAAGTATTTTGTATTTGCCTATTATTAGAAAATCAGCAACAGGATAATGAAAATAAATATGAAAGCAATGGTATAACGTACCCAAAGAGGATTGCCACTCCACTTGGTTATAAAAGTATTAGATTTATCTTCATTTCGTTGCGGTGGCAAATCCAAAGTGTTCATATTTTCACTGGTTAATTTCTTCTCGTTCACATTATTCACACCTTCACTATGATGGGATTGAGTCACTTGATTCCCCCCTGTTCCCTAAACGTATCCACATGGCAAGCACCACATCTATAATAAAATGAGCCGTAATAGTGACTGTAAGACTGCCTGTTATTTCAAACATATATCCAATAAAAAAGCTGACAAACAATACAGAGATTAAGAGAACAATTTTTGATAAATAACGAAAATGTAAAAGAGCAAATAATAAACTGGCTGCCCAATATCCATATTCCGTATGTAAGACACCTCTAAATAGCATTTCTTCGCTTATAGCCACCAATAATGTAACTCCAATGATACCTGGGATCGATCGATTTTTAAATACTTTGTTATTAATACCACCATCATCATAATATTGTTTTGGAAGCGTGTTCATCAAAATAAAATCGATCAAGAGAACAATAAACCCTGGTAACACCCCAAACCATACCCAATCATTAAACGTTACTTCGAATATGGATTTCCATTCTGACCAAAAGGAATCAAATAAAAAAAAGCTGCCTAAAATAGAGAGGATTAGAAGTAAAAGCTGGGTTAGGATCAGTTGAAGTGTGAGTTCCTGATCCGTCATCAATTTAATAACCTCTGCCTGTTTTTTTTGTTTCATATCCCGCCCCCTGTCTAAAGATCATAGCTAATCGTTCTTTCCAAGTATCAATATCTGCTTGGAACTCGTTCTTTTCAAAGCTTAACGTATCCATTGTAAATCCACATGAATCACAGCAGGGTACTGAAGGTTCCCGAACATCAGCTTGAAAAGATTCGTACAGACTTTTTCTTCTGCAAGAAGTATGATGGATCCATTGAAGCATTTCAGTAAGTTTTGCCTGCTTGTACTTCCACCTTTTGTTTATTAGATCCTCCAGATTTCGCTCAACCATAGTCTCTTTAGGATCTTTTAAAATAATTCTCTCTTTTAGCACACCGTGTTCTTCTAACTGAAAACGTAAAAAGTTCCATTGCGACTCCGATAATTCCAAAAGTTCAGCAAATTCCTCATTCGAAGGAATTAAAGCGTTGTTCTTCCATAACATATGCAGATATCTTAACACGTTTTGAACAAGATCCATTTGTGGCAATTCACTCTCTATTAACATCTGAGGAAGGTAATGGTCCTTTGGCCCGTAAAGTACCAGACTAGCACAAGGTTTCCCGTCTCTCCCAGCTCTTCCTACCTCCTGAATAAATGATTCGAGCTGGGATGGGGGGTGAAAATGAATAACCAGTCGAATATTAGATTTGTCCAACCCCATACCAAAGGCACTTGTGCAGCAAATTACATCGAGCTGATCGTTCATAAACTGCTGCTGAACCAACATCCTATCCATTTGCTCCATTCCTCCGTGATAAAAAGCTACCCTCTGCTTCAGCTTAGCCTGAAGCAGATAGGCTGCTTTTTCAGCCCATTGTCTACTGGAAAAATAGACCATAGTAGGAACCACCTGATCAGAAAGCAGCTGAATCATTCGATCTATTTTATGATCAGGAGTTGCATAATGCTCGACAGCAAAACTGACATTCTGCTTGTCCATTGGATATATATGCTTTTCCATAAGAGGACGCTTTAATTTATCCATAATGTCTGTCTGGACTTCTGGAGTTGCTGTAGCACTTAATGCAAGTACTGTCGGTTCGCCAAGTTTAGAAATGGTTTGATGTAATTTTAAATAATCCGTTCTAAATTCATGGCCCCATTGTGATATGCAGTGAGCTTCATCAATGACAAATAGACTGATACTGAGTTTCACAAGATGCTGCATAACCCAGTCATTCTGGAGAAATTCAGGGGACATATAAATTAGATCGTATTGATCGAGATGTTCCAGCAATTTTCTGCGCTCTGAGCGATCCATAAAACTATTCAGTGCGACGACTGACTTATAGCCGGATGCTTTCAGCTGCTTCACTTGATCAATCATTAAAGAAATAAGAGGAGACACTACAATTGTAGTTCCTGATTGAATCTTTGCGGGTAGCTGATAGCAAAGGGATTTACCAGTTCCTGTAGGTAAAATGCCAAGAACATCCTGACCAGATAAAATGGACTCGATAATCGGCTGCTGCCCTTCACGAAACTGCGAAAATCCGAAATGCTTTTCTAATTGAAAAGATAAATTATACATCTGCATATGATTGTCCTTTCGCTGTTAACTTCTTACCTTTAGCCAGAGCCAATCTTATTTGAAAGTAATCAAATTCACCGTTCAAAGTTTGATGGATTTGTTTTAAACGCAGCGTATTCATGTTATTAGCTGCTGTTATAATTCTTTGCTGATCTTTGACACTGAGAAAACGTTCGATTGAAAAATCCGGGATAACAAGCGCTGCTTCAACGATATGGTCCTGAATTGTACTTATCTTCAAGCGTCGCTTAGAAACAATCGCTTCCACTGTCCATCCTAGCTCTAA
This sequence comes from Halobacillus sp., assembly GCF_049282395.1. NCBI lineage: Bacteria > Bacillati > Bacillota > Bacilli > Caryophanales > Bacillaceae > Halobacillus > Halobacillus sp. Next base: position 20,583 of record NZ_JBAPTY010000133.1, read on the forward strand.
ATAGTGGTACGTATGCTTAGCTGACTGAGTGATCATCGTCTCACCATCTAAACCACGAGTACACGCAAATAAGAAGGGGTAGGAATCTGGTGAATTTCTAGCCTCGTGGAATAAATAATAAAGTACATGCTGAATACAAACGTAAGCATCTTCCGTTGTAATGTCATATTTACGCTTCAGTTGTTCATAGGTAAGCCCTATAACTTCAGCCCCGCTCAACCGAAAGGTGAACAGTTCTGACTCCAAATGCGATCGATTGTTCAAAAGATCCAAGATTTCATTATACATTCCTTTTACTTCTTGATTCAGTTTATGGGAAAGAGAAGCATAATAACGTTTAACCCATCTTTGGGCTTTAGAGTCATCGATAACAGGGATAAACGAATAGTTGCCCTCATGAATAGAAGTAATGGTCTGAATGACTAGTAAAAGTCTGTGTTCAAAATCTCTGATATTCCGGTGATTATTCATTCCGCTAAAATATTCAAATGAAGGTCCCTGATAGTTATAAAGATAGCGAGATCCATCAGATGTAATAATTGGTGAGATTCGATCTACCAGGTAAATCCAATGATTATTTTCGATTTGCTTAAATCTATCTTCAAATTCCTCTCGAGCTAACCCTTCATAAATACCAAAATAACACTCTAATTCGTAACCCTTTGCGTCCTGCAATGTCTGAGACGAACGTTTTCCCGTTAATAAATTATATATTCCTGAGATCGTACGCTCTCCATTTAACTTTCTTACGCATGTCAAAATAATAACGTTAAACACACCAGCCTTCTCCTTCCAGATACTAGGGAATGTACCGTTCGTGTTGAAAACTCCTGACGGGAGTTTTACAATAACTATGTACCCTATATTTTCAGTTTCCTCTTCGTGAGTGGACATACAAAGGAGGATCATCAGTCGTGGCTAAATATACGATGGTTGATCAAGAAACGTGTATCGCATGTGGTGCTTGTGGAGCTGCAGCACCTGACATATATGATTATGATGACGAAGGGATTGCTTACTCTGTACTTGATGATAACCAGGGTGTTTCAGAAGTGCCTGAAGTGTGGGAAGAAGACATGGAAGATGCTTTCGATGGCTGCCCTACGGATTCTATTAAGATTGCAGAATCCCCTTTTGAAGGAAATGCGTACAAGCACGAATAATAAAGTAGAACCTCTTCCGGATGCGAAGGGGTTCTTTTTTTTAAAAGGGATTCTATCATTTACCCAGCTCTTCAAACCTTCTGTAAGCTTCTTCCTCCTCAAACGTAGAAAACCAGCGATCAAATTGATCATCTATAATCCGGTAATGCTTGCTTATCATATTTTGCTGCAGTAAAAAATCCTCTTTTTCCTTGAGCGTTGTCCACCATACTTTCCCTCCCAACGTTTTACCAACCGGACGTTCCACTTGGTGGTGAGCAATGGTTTCTGCAATTTCAAGCGGCGCGTCTCCAAGAACGCCTTTTAAAACTTCACTATCTTGAAAAAGAGCGCACACAGCAACCACTGTGGTCCATCCCGCAATCGTGCGTCCTTTTTCAATTTGGACAAGGGTTTTTTTAGACAAGCCTAGTATTTCAGCCATTTTTGATTGCGTATAGCCATACTCCACACGAATTAATTTTATTTTTTCAGACACTTGTAACCTTAATTGTTCTTTATCCATCCTGCACCGTCCCCTTTATTACGTCCCCCTAATTTTAACACGTCCCCTCCCTGCTTACCTATTAAAGTGATCAAAAACCCCGTATCCATTATACGGGGTTGCAGTTTATTCGTTCATATTTATGGGGTTCAGGTAAGTAGGTACAGGAATAGGCTCACTAAACTTGTAGGAAGAACTTTTTTCCGGTTTAATATTTTGAAAACGCACTTCCTTAAAACCAAAAGTATCAGCCGTAGCTAATACGGCATCAACCATTTTCATTAATTGCTGGTCGTTTGACCACGAGTCATGTTTAACGGTCAATGTGAGAGTAGATCCCTCCGCACTAACAGAAGGAAAAGTTACATGCCCGGGGACAGCAGGGACTACGTTACCATAAGTCTGTTCTTCTTTCATTCGATTTAAAGCATCTTCCATAGAGATCTCTTTCTCAGCTTTAATAGGAACAAGAAATTGCCGTTCGCTGACCTCACTAGTATAAATTTGAAAGAAATATCGATTTTTCTCAATCACAGGAAGGGTATTTACTTCTCCAAAATTGCCTAGAACGACGGGTGACCCGCTCTCAGTCTGAAGTCTGATGGTTTTCACATCATAAGGGTATAACCTCCAACGGATACTCTCTGAAACAATGGATGTGTAAGCACTCCCATTTATGGAAAAGTTATCAGGGAAGATTACATCAGCTTGTTCTCTTTCTTCGTCAATTTTGAAAGTTAGCTCCTTGATCAGATCTTCAGCCAGTCCCCATTTTTCAGGTTTAACGAATGAAGCAACTTTTTGGTCTTCCTGATCCCCCCTTTTTATTACAGTAAACGGTACAACCACTTCTCCATTTTTACCCGGAAGAACGTAAGACTTCGTGTCTGGAGAACGATTCTGAATTGTAAAAGGTGATTCTGTACCCTCATTTACATCTGTTTCATTCTTATCAAAGGACGGATTATTATCTTCACCTCTACTGGAACCTTCTATTTCTGAAGGTTTTTGTTCAGTAGTTTCTGTCTGGTCCTGTCCACGGTCATTTTCAGACTCAGTCGAACTTTCTTCCTGATCAGCTGATCCGCTATATTCATTGGAAGGAAGAGAACTTAAAAAAACAGGGAGGACAATGGCAAGGATAAGCAGCACAGCGGCTGTAGCCATACTTGGAGTTATCCAGGGAGCGATCCTTCTTTTTCGTTTATTTAGTTCAGGCTCGATGGAACGATAAAGGTCTTCTTTGCTTTTCTTATCTTCCATCTTAGGAAATTCCCCTAACAGCTCTTTCAATTCATCTTCACTATAGGATTTACGCTTCACGCTGCACCCCCCCTTCCATGGGCTTATCCATCATCTCTTTTAATGATTTCATTCCTCGATGCTGGGTCGTTTTCACTTTACTTTCGCTCCAATTTAATATTTCTGCTGTTTCTTGAATAGACATCCCTTGTATGAACCTGAAAATAATTACATTTCTTTGATCCAACGTACAATTATCGAGTGCTTTATACACTTGCTTCATTTCATCATTTTGCACTGCAATTTCATCTGGGAGAGATGACTGGTCTTTAAGCTGCTCTCCTTTATCATTCCAATCAAAAAAATCCATAATCCGATTTCGTTTACGTTTTTGCTTCCTGAAGTGATCAATCGCTACATGCCTTGCTATGGATAGCAGCCAAGTTTTTTCAGTGCTGCGGCCATCAAAAGACTGATAAGATTTAAGCACCTTTATATAAACTTCCTGGACAAGATCTTCAGCTAGATCGCGATCTTTGACCATGTAGATTAAATATTGAAACAAATCATGATGATAATTTTCATAAAGTTCGTCAAAGAACGTTTTCACTAATGGTACCTCCCACTTATCTATTTAGTCGTTATATGTATGAAAAAAGTTACATCACTATCTTAATATGAGGATTTAAAAAAAGAAATAAGGAAGGTTCCTTCAAAGGAATTTATAACTGAATAGCTCTCTTAAACGATATGGTTGGTTTGCATTAATGGCATATTAAGCTATAGGGGAGAATTGTTAAAGACTCAGTTTCGAGATATTGGAGGGAGAAAGAGGCTCCAGGGAACGACTCGCTTTCCGCGGGCATGTGCTGAGCTTCCTCGGGCTTAACAGTCCTGCGGGATCTCACCTATCATGTTCACCCGCAGGAGTCTTCGCCGTTCCCTTCCGTCCCTTTGCGGTCATGCAGAGCTTGAAACACTTAAAACAGCACCTGTGTGCAGAGGAATTAGACCATGTGGTTTTATACCTATTTTCAGGATGTAATGTTGCGTAATAACCTTTCATAACACCATTTAATACAGCTTAAGGAGGAGAACTTTCCTCTTCTTGAAGGGTCCGTTCACCAGATATCGTTGGGATGGCGGAGGAAACGACGAGACTCCCGCGGGAGAAGGAGCTAGGCGAGACCCCACAAGGAGTGTTAACGACTGAGGCTCCTGGTAAAAGGAGGATCGACTAAAGTCGCCACGTCCTGTGGCAACGTCGATCGACCCTACACCGTGTAGAGCCGCAGGAAAGTGTTCAAATGTGGAATCACCCCGAAAGACACGACCAGCATAAGCCTCCCATCAAAAATATTGTGGTTTTTCAATACGTTGATGAGCGGCTTATGTCTCGAATTTCTGGGTGATGGAACAAGACGAGTTGTTTCCGTAGCCGCCCTCATCTATTGTTTGCAACGGCCCCAACTATCTCGAAACTGAGTCTTAGTAGCGTGAGCTTTACTGTAATTCACCCAGGAAGTTTAGCAGAGCTAATAAAATAAAAAGAAAAAACACAGATACCAGGGGCCCCCGGCATTCTGTGTTTTTAAGAACGATAATTGGTTGTTCCAACATATGGTGTTTTTCCAGTTAGTCCATTTCTCTTCTTATACCG
>NZ_JBAPTY010000134.1:0-6408 GCF_049282395.1 Halobacillus sp.
GGGGAAACGAAAGCCATAAATGCTTATATGCAAAAGGAAGCCAGACGTATGATTCAGGCTGCAGCGGACATGCACCAGGTCGATGTAGACATTGATTTCGTAGGCGAAACGGAGCAGATGATTTGCGATGATTCCCTTGCTTCCTACATCTCAAAAGTCTGCGAACCTAGTGCGTACATTCATGAAGTGATCCCTGTGGCTCGCGTGTCAGGCTCAGAGGATGCAAGTTTCATGATGAATGAAGTCCAATCGCAGGGCGGTCAGGCAACTTATATGCTCTTCGGCACACATTTACCAGATAATCACCATTCCCCTTCCTTCGATTTTGAAGAAGAGGTCTTAACCACAGCACTGGATACGTACATTCACATCATAAAAGGGGGGCATTTACTTGACTAACTTAGAGGAATGGCTGAATCGACATCTACTTGAATTAAATCTCACAGACGAGATGGATTATGAAAATGGATTTACACGGCTAAGCTACACGGAAGAAGAAAAACAAGCCCACCAGGCCTTCAGCCGAATTGCTGAAAACCTTGGGCTGGATGTTCACTCCGATCAGGCCGGCAACATTTGGGCAGACTGGAAGACGGATAATGAGGCTCCAGTTGTCGCTCTCGGCTCTCATGTCGATACCGTGAGTTCCGGCGGAGGGTACGACGGTGTGGCTGGTGTATTGACAGCCCTTGCCGCAATCAAACTTCTGAAAGATGAAGATTACACTCCCCACAAAAATATAAGCGTCATTTGTTTTGCATCAGAAGAATCAGCCAGATTCGGAGTATCCACGATTGGCAGTAAAGCTGTCAGCGGACTACTCGATAAAGATGATGTGGCCGATGTTGAGGACGCAGAAGGTATCACCATTAAGGAAGCAGTTGAATCTTTCGGCTTATCCTGGGATACAATCGATCAGGCTGGAAAAGACGAGAAAGAATTAGAAAGCTTTTTAGAGCTTCATATTGAACAAGGTACTCAGATTGAAAATAACGGAGCTGATATCGGAATCGTACGCGGGGTGGCCTGTCCGATTCGTCTGCAGATCACAGCTGAAGGAATGGCTAACCACACAGGGACAACACCGATGCACCGTCGATCCGATGCTTTTGCAGCTATCGCGCCGCTTATCACGTTTGTAGAAGAACAAGCTAACCAAATGAATGAAGAGCAAGTCGTGCCTCTGGTAGCGACCGTGAGCACCGTTCATCTTCATCCGAATGTGATGAACGTCATTCCGGGTCAGGTAGAGCTTGGAATTGATATCCGCAGCGTGGACGACACTTTGAAAAAAGAGCTGGCGGATCGAATTGAATCTTTTTGCAGAAAAATTGAAGCTAAACGTAAAATACAGGTTCACGTCAACACCCTTGTGAACAATAACTCCGTATTTTTAGATCCGAATCTTCAAAGCAAGCTCGCAAAAGTAGTAGACCAACTCCAGTTAAACTCTATGGAAATGGATAGCGGTGCCGGGCACGATGTTATGAATATGGCCGAAAAATGGCCGTCTGGTCTTCTCTTCATTCCTTGCGAAGAAGGGATCAGCCATCACCCGAAAGAATACGCGTCCAACGAAGATCTGGCCAAAGGTGCCAGAGTAATGGCCGAATATCTAAAAGTTGAAACAGGTGAAAAGCCATGAAAACAACGATCGGAGTAATTGCTCCTCATGACTCCTTGCAACAAATTATGTATGTAGCCAAGGAATTTGAGACAATCACATTTGTTCCTTATTCCTATGAGCAGCTATCAGAAGTAAGCGACATTTTAACTCATCACCGATATGAAGTTGATCAATGGTTTTTCTCAGGCGTTTTGAATTATACGTACGCGATCGAAAATGAATTGATTACCGAAAATGAAGGAGCCTATCCTCCCCTTCACGGAGCGAGCTTCTTCGGGATTCTCCTTGAAGCTCAACTGGCCTCTAACCAAGTGTACCGGAAAGTCGGTATCGATACGATTGAAAGTGAAGAGTTTGAAAAGATTCTTTCTTACTATCAGCTTCAGGATTTATCCTATTATAATTATCCTTTTAAGAGTGGACAAAGTTCTGATGAACTCGCTCACTATCACACTCAATTATATGAAGAAGGGAAAACGGAAGTCGTTATTACCTCTATCAAATATGTTTACCAGAAACTAAAAGATAAAGGGATCCCGGTTTTTCGTGTGACTCCATCTTATTTATCCATTAAGCTGATTATCCAGTTTCTTGAAGAACGGGCCCAGACGAATCTCTACCGTAATTCACAGGTAGCTGTCATAGGCTTTCGGATTAATATGGACCCTGATCATTTAGAAGAACTTTATTATTCCTTCAAAACGAAGTATCAGGAACTTGACGTCCGACGCGAGCTTTACTCCATTGCGGAGAAAACCAATGGATCCGTTATGCAGATGGGTGATGGATTATTCTTCATTTTCACAACACGCGGAGAACTAAGCCATGAATCAGAAGCCGATTTATTTACCCTGATTCAGGATATCCGCCTTCAGACAAACCTTCAAGCTAAAGTATCCATTGGGTTTGGCGAAACTGTCCTTCAGGCAGAGCAGCACGTAAGAATTGGCTTCCGTCACGTTAAAGAGTACAAAGAACCGGTTATCCTGGTGGTCGATGACGATCAATCGATTTCGCTTAAACAGCAGAAAGAACAGATTGATTACCAGACTACCGATGTAGGGCAAGCCTGGAAAGAGAAGCTGAAAGATGCAAACCTCAGCCCAGCTGTCGTCTCCAAGATCGTCTCCTATGTGAAACATTATGGACGAGAACAATTTTCATCGCAGGATCTCTCCAGATGGTTGAAAAGTACAGAACGTAACGGAAGACGGATCTTATCCGAAATGGAACGTGTCGGCATTGTAGAGCAAGCCGGTGAAACACAATCCGGTGAACGCGGCCGGCCAAGGAAGGTTTTTCAATTCCTCCCTTTTTAAGGGGAGGGGACCTCCTCCTTTCCCTTTAGACTTATGACGTTTACACAGTTTTTGGCTAAAAACGGAAGTATTAAGGAAAATTTCCCAAATTAATTGGAAGGGTGAAGCACATGAGTAACAACACTGAACAGTCGAGCAAAGGAATGGCAAGGTTTTTAAACTTTATTGAAAGAGCAGGAAACAAGCTGCCGGAGCCGTTTATGTTATTTGTGTATCTGGCCGGGTTTACGATTTTATTCTCCTGGGTTGTTTCACTATTTGGTGTAACGGTAGAAGAACCTGGTACGGGAGAAGAAGTGGCCATTCAGAGTCTGGTTTCAGGAGATGGGCTGGAATACATTCTAACCTCCATGCTTGATAATTTTACTGGATTCGCACCACTTGGCCTGGTATTGGCTATGATGTTAGGAATTGGTCTTGCGGATAAAGTCGGTTTACTCGAAACAGCTATTAAAAGTACGATACTAAAAGCACCTAATTCTTTAATCACTTATGCGGTTATATTTGTCGGAATATTAGGAAACCTGGCTTCCGATGCGGCTTTCGTTATTGTTCCGCCCCTTGCTGCTATGGTTTTCTACACAATCGGACGTCACCCGCTGGCTGGTTTAGCTGCCGGTTTCGCAGGCGTAGGTTCCGGTTTTACAGCCAACATCATTATCGCTGGTACAGACGCCCTGCTTTCTGGAATTTCAACAGAGGTTATGGAAAGTATTGGATCTGACATCGTCGTAACTCCTGTAGATAACTGGTATTTCATGATTGTATCTGTCGTTATCCTTTCTATTACAGGGGCCCTGGTAACTGAAAAAATTATTGAACCCCGCTTAGGAAAATATGAAGGTAAAGGTTCTGAAAATGAATTGGAAGCAAGCACGACTCTTGAGAAAAAAGGATTCAAAAATGCAGTTATATCAGGCTTAGTCTTTATTGCTATCCTTATTATTGCTCTTGCATGGCCTGGTTCCGCTTTAAGGAATGAAGAGGGCGGTATCATCCCGTCTCCATTCTTAGATGGAATTGTTCCGATTATTCTATTCTTCTTTATTACCATTGGTATCACCTATGGAGTGACGGTTAAAAAGATCGAATCTACTCGTGACATTTCTGGATTTATGAGTGAAGCGATGAAAGACATGTCCGGATTTATCGTCTTGATTTTCGCAGCTGCGCAGTTTATTGCTTACTTTGACTGGACCAATATCGGGACATGGGTAGCTGTAAGCGGTGCGAATGCTCTAGAAGCAATGAATATGACGGGATTGCCAGTTGTAGTCGGTTTCTCTATGCTGACTGCGCTTATGAACCTGCTGATTTTCAGTGGATCAGCCCAATGGGCGCTTGAAGCACCGATCTTTCTGCAAATGTTCTATCTATTGGACTATCACCCGGCATTCATTCAAGCAGCTTATCGTATTGCCGATTCCTCAACAAACATTATTACACCGATGAACCCCTATATTATTGTTGTTCTTGCCTTTATGCGTGAGTACAATAAGAAAGCTGGATTAGGGACATTGATTTCCCTCATGCTGCCTTACAGCATTATCTTCTTCGCAATATGGGTCGTATTATTGATTGCCTTTGCACTGCTTGGCATTCCTTTCGGTCCTGGTGTGGATATGTATATTAATCAATAATGGGATTTATAGAAAGTCTGCTTTAAAAAGCAGGCTTTCTTTTTTATTGTTTAACCTTTTATGTTTCAGGACTACCGAATATCCAGCCCCCCTCCTTTAGGCTTTTTTAATTTATAAGCAAAATGTTCAGCTAAAGGATCAGATTGTGGAAGACTCATTTTCGAGATAATCTGGGTCCGTTGCAAATATAGAGAGGGGCTGGCTACGGAAACAACTCGTCTTGTTCCATCACCCAGACACTCGAGACATAAGCCGCTCATCAACGGATTGAAAAACCGCAATCCTTTTGATGGTCGGCTTATGCTGGTCGTGTCTGTCGGGGTGAATCCACATTTGAACACTTTCCTACGGGGGAACCTGGCAAGCCTCCTCGGTCGCTGTCACTCCCTGTGGGGTCTCGCCTAGCTCCTACTCCCGCGGGAGTATCCTTGTTTCCTTCGCCATCCTATGATTGAAGAGTGAACGGATCCTTCTATAGACGATAGATGAGTGCTTGATCCGCCTCAAATGCTTATATAGCGGGAATTATCTACACGCACACGCTTATTGTTAGAAGTTTATCTCCATCATAAACCTGCACGTTTCGAAAAGAGATTTCGAGCTCCATATATCGCAAGGTCCGTAGGGGAACGGGGAGTCTCCTGTGGGATAAACATGATCGGTGAGACCCCGGAAAGCGTTAGCTTGAGGAGGCTCAGCACATGCCCACGGAAAGCGAGTCGTTCCCCGCAGGACCTAACTCTCTCACGAGATATCTCGAAACTGAGTCTTCAACAAACGGGAGCTTTACTTTAAGATCAACACTGAGGTTTAACAAAGCCTAAAAAATAAGAACGGACAGTTTAATTAGGATGGACGCGAATAGAGCATTTCTTCGTCATGAAGAATGCTCTATATTTTTGTCAGAATGGAAAGGTTACTATCGATAAAAATTTATTGTAAAACGATAAATAGTGAATTATGATGGTAAGAACAATAAATTAAACGAGGTGCTGTTATGAAGCAAGGATCCACTTTATTTTTGAAGATTTCTGTATTTCTCATAGGACTTCCTGTGCTTGCTTTGTGTATATTTGCGCTCCCCTCGATCGCTAAGGAAGCCTCCAATACTGAATATGCTTCGTTCATTTATCCTGTTTTAGGTGCTATGTATATAGCGGTGATTCCGTTCTTTATTGCCCTGTATCAGGCTCTGAAGCTTTTAAGCTTCATTGATAAGGACCATGCATTCTCAAACTCCTCTGTTAAAGCCTTGAAGAAAATTAAATTCAGTGCCGTTACCATAAGTATCGTGTATATGGCAGCCATGCCTTTCTTCTATTTAATAGGAGAAATGGATGATGCTCCCGGTGTGATCGTGATTGGGATGGTTATTGTGTTTGCATCACTCGTCATTGCAGTGTTTACGGCCGTTCTTCAAAAGCTATTAAATAATGCCATAGCTATCAAATCAGAAAATGACTTAACGGTATGAGGTGGGTTACATGGCGATAATCATTAATATTGATGTCATGCTCGCGAAAAGGAAAATGAGCGTGACAGAACTATCAGAAAAGGTGGGCATCACAATGGCGAATTTATCCATTTTGAAGAATGGCAAAGCAAAAGCCGTGCGATTTTCAACCTTAGAGGCTATTTGTAAAGCATTAGAGTGCCAGCCTGGTGATATTCTGGAATATAAAAGCGAGGAAGACGATGAGGGGTAGGCAGGACGGCAGCGGGAGGTGGCGTTCATGAGAGCTTTGAAACAACTCGTTTTTTTCGGCTGGCAGCAGGCTCTCTCCTGTTTGTTTCCCGTCGTCATTTTTGCCTCTCTGGCGAT
>NZ_JBAPTY010000135.1:0-2392 GCF_049282395.1 Halobacillus sp.
GTGGTCGCAATTCCTTCATTTACGATATGAAGCGATTCTCTCCAGATCGCTTCAATTAGGCGGTCTGCGATATGACCTTCAATTTCATTACGAACATGGAGAACGCTCATCTGCAGACTTTCATAAATGGAAATAGCTTTTTCCACATGTTCATGAGTGGTCTGCTCTCCAGGTACAATTTCCACAAGCGGCAGAATATAAACCGGGTGGAAAGGATGCGCAACGACAAACCGCTCCGGGTTATTCAGATTAGCCTGCAGCTCGGAAGGCATAATGCCGGAAGTACTAGAACCGATAATCGCATCTGCTTTCGCGTTCTGATCAATTGTCTGCAGTACCGTCTGCTTTAGCTCTTCGATTTCAGGGACGTTTTCCTGAATAAAATCCGCCTCTTTTACAGCTTCCGCTGCGTCCGCTTCAAAGGTAAGACGATCCCTCGATGCACCCTCTGCTAGCCCAAGCGCTTCAACGTATGGCCAGGACTGATCCACTGCCTGGCGCATGCGCTCTTCCGCTCCTTCAGCTGGATCGGTTGCAATCACATCATGGCCCTGACCAAGCATGCGTGCAATCCAGCCATTTCCTATGACACCTGTCCCTACGACTGCCATTTTCATGATGATTGACCTCCCCGCGGATTCCTTAATTGTAAATATTCACGTGCTTCCTGAGGAGTCATGGGCTCTAAGTCCATTCCTTGAAGCATGCTGACCGATTTATCGACAAGCTGCTCGTTCTTTGCGGGTACTCCTTTGGATAGATAAATATTATCCTCCAGTCCAACCCGGATGTTCCCGCCCAGAATCGCGGTCTGAGAAGCCATCGGCATTTGCATGCGGCCGATTCCAAAAGCAGACCAGTGAGCATTTTCCGGAATTCGGTTCTTCATATAAAGAATGGTTTCGGCATCAGCAGCCGCTCCCCACGGAATTCCAAGACAAAATTGGAACATCGGATCACCATCTACAAGACCTTCTTTAATTAACTGATTGGCAAAACGAATATGTCCGGTGTCGAAGCACTCAAGCTCAGGCTTCACACCGCTTTCCTGAACCATTTTGGCCTGGTCCCGCAGCCAATCGGTCGGACTCATATAAATCATGTTTCCGAAGTTTGTACTTCCGCAATCCAGGGTGCACATTTCCGGAAGCAGCTCGCCCACCGGTTCATGGCGTTCCGATGGGATCTGAATATCGGTGCCATCTCCGCCTGCAGCTGGTGTGCTCAGGCTCGGGATGAAGTCTCCACCACCGCCGGAAGTAATATTAATGATCACATCCGTTTCCGATTCACGGATGCGGTCTACAATTTCACGGTAGTGATCCATGTTGTGACTAATGCCGCCGGTTTTCGGGTCACGTGCGTGCACATGGGCAACCGTCGCACCCGCTTTAGCGGATTCAATAGCGGATTCCGCAATCTCTTTCGGCGTTACCGGCACATGAGGGTTCTTTTCTAAGGTGTCTCCAGCTCCCGTTACAGCAGAAGTTAACAATACTTTATTTTTCATTCAAAAGATCCTCCTTTGAATCGTTAGGTTTATTTAATCTTTTCAAAGTGTACCAACTGGACTTCACATTTTCAATACCTTTTAAGGATCTATTATTTATTAAACTTATTCAAACCTTCTATGCCAATTTGTGGTCCTCTGGTTTCATTTAAATGGAATTATCACATGGCATAATAAGGAATAATCAATCATCAGTTACTGTTAGAGTTACTCAGCTTCAAAATCATCTTATATTTTTCTAAAAGCTTTCTTATTCCATATTTGAAAAATTACCGTCTGGATCGTACATTTTAAAATGCCAACGAAAAGCAACACTGTATTAAGGAAGGACGAATAAAGCTGAGTCCACGTTCCAATAATTGCGGCAGCATTACCTTGCTAATGCGATGAAACAAACCAAGCGCCTGTTTCATGAACGCAGTCAGAAACCTGTTCACTCTTAATTTCCAGGCTATATTAATGGTTAGTATTGATATCTTCATAAAAAGACTTATTAAGCTAAAGGACCGGTTAGTTAAAGACTCGATTTCGAGATATTGGGTGGAGAAGGGGCTTCAGGGAACGACTCGCTTTCCGCGGGCATGTGCTGAGCTTCCTCAGGCTTCGCCTTCCGGGATCTCACCGATCATGTTCATCCCGCAGGGAGTCTTCGCCGTTCCCTTCCGCTCCTTTGCGATCATGGAGAGCTCGAAATCCTTTACGTAAATGCCTTCATATGAGGAAGAAACCTATGTGATCAACGTAGTCTCTCCAGGGTACAAACGGCGATATAGAAGCATTTAAGATAGGGTTCCCAGCCAGGGTCCGTTCACATGAAATGGCTGGGGCGGCGGAGGAAACGACGAGACTCCCGCGGGAGAAGGAGCTAGGCGAGACCCCACA
>NZ_JBAPTY010000136.1:0-3481 GCF_049282395.1 Halobacillus sp.
GTACAAACGGCGATATAGAAGCATTTAAGATAGGGTTCCCAGCCAGGGTCCGTTCACATGAAATGGCTGGGGCGGCGGAGGAAACGACGAGACTCCCGCGGGAGAAGGAGCTAGGCGAGACCCCACAGGGAGTGTTAACGACTGAGGAGGCTTGCCAGTTCCCCGCAGGAAAGCGAGTTGTTTCTGTAGCCGCCCTCATCTATTGCTTGCAACGGACCCCCAACTATCTCGAAACTGAGTCTTCAACAAAAGGGAGCTTAACTTTAATAACAACACGAACTTTAACAGAGGTAATTTCTTAATAAAATTTATAATTAGACAAATAAAAAGTCATCAGTTCCTTAAGGATCTGATGACTTTCTTTATTCATTGGGATAGGTTTGTTGGGTCAATCGCTCCAGCACTTTTTTCCTCAGACTCGGATTCAGCTGACCAAGACCGAAGATTTCAGACAGCCACAGCCCATCAACGGCAAGGCGAAGGATGGTGGCATCCACCTGATCCAATCCATCGTGCTCAATATGATTCTGCCAGTCCGCATATGTATCCTGCAGCGGCTTTAAAAGCTTAGGATTCATTCCCTGCGCTGCCAGCATGCCGGCACTAATGGTTTCATTCTGCACACTTTTATCGTGCATGACATTAATAAAAGACCTGGCCCACTTGCCTTCCTCTACAGCTTCTTTATCGACCAGTTCTTCCACGTTTTGCTGGTAAATGTTATTCATGTGCTGAACGAGTCCTTCCACCAGTGATTCCTTCGTGGAAAAATGGTACAGAAGACCGCCTTTACTGACTTCGGCACGCTTAGCTACAGCATCTAAGGTTAAAGCATCATTGCCTTTCTCTTTAACGATTAAAGCAGCTGCTTCCAAAATTTTATGCCGTTTTGATTCTCTTGGCATGACTTTTCCCTCATTTTAAGTTCGGTTTTTCTTCATGTTATCAGTAGTTTCGCCTTTTTTCAATTTGGTTCTGTTCCAATTTAATTCTACACCAGAACTTCTTTACACCCTGCCTGGCATAAATTTGAAAAAGATCATCATAATAAAAAAGGACCTGACCTGCACGAATTAACGTGCCTTTTGGTTTCATCTTTTTTGCTGGGTAAGCCTTGCGCTCTACCCTTTTTTAAACGCAGCGCCGGGATATGTAAAGGAACGTACTAAATCAGGTAAAGTGTACGAAAGGAAGGGTTGCTTATGTTAGACCGATTTTTCATTTTATCAGGTGTAATCATCATTTTCTTCTCGAGTTTTTCCCCAGTTGCGTCGAGTGCCGATTATTACCCTTTCCAAACCGAATTCCCAAACCATATGCTTTATCAGGGGCAGATCCAGGATAAAATAATAGCTCTTACATTTGATGATGGTCCAGACCAGCAGTACACACCTGAGATATTAGATATATTACACAAACACCAGGTGAAAGCCACGTTTTTTTTAATGGGATCACGTGTAGCCAAGTACCCTGATGTGACTAGACGTATAGTGGACGATGGACACGCGATTGGGAATCATACGTACTGGCACCCGAATTTGGCTGAAGCTGACATTCATCAAATGGAATGGGAAATTAATCAGACGAATAATCAAATATATCAAGCTACCGGACAAACCACCCAATGGTTTAGAGCTCCCTATGGCGCTTTAAACGAGCAGCAGATATTGAACCTCGGTTTTTTGGGATATAAGGGGATAGGCTGGTCTATTGATACGGAAGATTGGAAGGGGCCGGGCGACCAAGCCATTACTCGGCAAGTTATTCAAAATGTCCACCCCGGTGCAATCATTCTGATGCATAATGCGGGCCACTGGACGCAGGATTTAAGTGGCACGGTAGAAGCTCTCGATGAGCTGATTCCCCTATTAAAAAGGCATGGGTACCAATTCGTTACGATTCCGCAAATGTGGCAGCTCAATCATCAAAGTCAAATTCCTTCTCAGCGTGCAAAAGAAAAATCATTAAAATAGTAAGGCTGTTAAATTTCCTTTATCCCATGTAGATATCTTTAAATTCCTTAATGGTTGTCGTTTCTTTATTTAGTGTCTCTTTCATTTTCTTGCCGCACTTTTCACTGCAGAGAGCAAACATCGCGTCGGATCCATCATTTTTAGCTTCAGAGTCTGCGGTCGTTACAATCATAGGAACACTGGTATTCCGAGTCTCTAACCATAATTGAGTTATGGACCCTTCCTGATCTGAATAATCTACACCTTCAGCAAATTTAACACTTAACCCAAACACGGGATCATTTTCTTTAATTTTCTTCATGCACCAGGAACATCTCAACATAAGATCACGTCCTTACCTATAATAGATTTTTGGTCCAGAAGATAACGCAGCCGTACCGTACACGGTATAAATTTTCAGACATCTTCTCCTATCATTATAAACAAACCATCGAGGTACACAACCATTCATCGCTAATATTAACAAGACGACAATAAAAAACCTTGATCAGCTGAATGATCAAGGTAGAATTTTTACTATTTAAATATTCCCCATTAATAAGTGCCTGCTAAAATACTCTCTATATCATTCAAGCTTGACATCAACGTTATTGTGGGGAAAATCATAAGAAACAATACAGCGAACAAAACGATCCTCTTTTGTTTTCCTCGGTATAACTCCTTGATGATCAAAAGAGGCACGGCAAAGATCGATGCGAAAAATAAGAGGTAATCCTGCTTCAGATACCCTACCCGGTCTACCAGCATATCGATATGCCATTCCTTATAGTCAGGTGGATGAAAGTTGATCTTCTCTTCTTTTAACCCCAACAAATTATGAGACTGCACGAGAACGGTTTCTTCTTTCTTCTCAATGATTTCATATCCCAGAGGCGCATAACCAATCTGATAGGCCATGATGTAGGACATCATAAAAGCTATGATCATAAATAAAACATTGAGGAGAAAACCTCTAATTTTACTTAGTGTCTTTTCACTCATACCCCCCTCACCACGCTCCATGCCATGTTTCCTTTTAAATCGCAACCTGATACCTTAATGATATCTGACCACTCCAAACGTTTAATATTTCGTAATATACTTTAATAGATCTCTAATGTCCTTCCATCCATATACCACTTCACCCAGCATTTTACCAGACACTTCAATCTCCTTAGTATCTATTTTCTCCGCTCCTATTTTTTCATAGAAGAACCGGGAATCGTTATCTGCCAATACGAAGACAAGCATAGAATGAATATTCATCTTGTTTAATTCCTGAATAATTGGCTCTATCAGTCGTTTCCCTAAACCGTTTCTCTGATGCTCTTTTATTGAACTACCCCCCACTTACTCGCTGACGCTCCTTGAAGTTGGGGGATTCCTAAGAGCACGAACCTAACGGTTCGTTCAAATGATTAGGCTAGCCCCGTCGCACCGACGGTTGGAAGGATTCTTTTAATTTCCTTCAATATATTGAAACTCGCATTTAGATCGCGGTCGTGGCGGGAGCCGCAATTCGGGCAGTT